>JABHGC010000262.1 GCA_018672285.1 Methylococcales bacterium | reverse complement strand
TTTAAAACAATTGATGAACGTGATACCGGTTAATCATATTGACCAATATTTGCGCAAACACACACACTTATTAAGGTAACGCTTATTTGCTGCTGATATAGGCATCCTTCAGACTCATTCCACTATTGGAAAATACTGAAGGTGTGTCTGCTCATGAGTCAAATCAAGCTTCTCGAGAGCATGATAGTGATGTTTGTGTAAAAAATGGAAACTGGTATATAAAATCGAATAAACTTGAAACGTGTGTGCCAAAAGAAGCATTGATTGATTATTTGAAATTGAAAGTAAAAGAACTTGAGTTTGCATCTGAGAAGCATTAAATACACTACGCTGCAGTTGACCTGCTACCCAGTATACTTTTGTGCCATTCTGCTGGCGTTCCATTTTACCACAAAGGTATATTGAGCAATTGGCAGCTGATCTTGTCGTTAGGCGATTAAAACATACGGTAAGAGGCAAAATCAAAACCCTTGTTCAGGAAAATAGGAGATTTTTCCCTACCTTGCTTCATATGCAAAGTATTCACATTCAAAGGCATGTAAAAATCCGTGCTACAGCAAACCCTTATGCTCTCAGTGATGAGCAGTACTTTGAATCTCGGTTGGATCGGAAGATGAAAGCTGCAATGACAAAGAAATTAAGGGCGATGTGGATGAGGCAAAATGGTATATGTCCTGAATGTGGTTTGGCAATTACGACTGAAACTGGGTGGAATAATCATTACCTGGTTAAAAAGGTCTTTGGGGGTAGTGATAAACCAGGCAATCTGGTAATGCTGCATCCACGTTGTCACTCTAAACTCCACAGCCATGATTCTGCTGGGTCAGCTCAAGAAGCATAGTTGGCTTTATTCATGCTTGAGCCGTATGCGAGGAAACCCGCACGTACGGTTCTTAGGAGGCTCAGTCGCAGTAATGCGATTGAGCTATCCGACCTGTTTTTTAACGCGCGATTTTAATGACTTAAAAATTCTATTTTTCAAGCCATTTTTGAAATGTATCTAGTGATTCTGAGCGAATAGCTTCATGCAGCATTTCTTTCAGGCGTATGGGATCAGTAGATTCATTGACTATTAATGCAATATTGTCTGGAACATTGGAGAATTTGATTTCAAGAGCGTCAAGGATATCATCTCGCTTACTTTCAACTATACCTTGTTCAATGCCTTCTTTTTTCCAATTTTCTTGCCAGTCATCCATTCGTTCTGATAGCATCGTTTGACCCTCTTCTAACTCACTGAAATCTGGTACATCTTGGGTTGGTAATTTCTTCAATAGTACGCGTTTCATCCAAACCGTAAACGCTCTTTTCAAGCTAGCTCGCTCTGGTTGTTTGCACCATTCTACCAAACATGTGAGCCCATGATCAAAAGCTTCTGCTGTTTGGCTGTTTTCTAGCCTGAATAGGATAGCAGCAATATTTTCATTATCCGCTAACTCTTCATTAGTATAGCGCCCCTCATCAACCAATACATAACTTACATTTAGCTGCAATGGCTTGAACACTGCAGGTATTGGCTCCATTAGTGATGCCAGATCAGTAGATGCTCGCCATGGGTACCGTCCATTGTATATGACAATTGGTAAAATTGCTGGCAGTTGGTCATCCCAGCCCAAGTTTTGCGTTTGAATGATATCTTGGTACAGCAATCCACAATACGTCCCAACGCGTACAGGCATCCATCTATCGACCGTTGACTGGAACTCCAACAGCAAGTAGAGGTAAACCCACTCATCCTTACATTTTAAGCGCCAAACAAGGTCGTCAGCTCTGTCACGTAAGTCATCAGCAACATAACTGCCATTTTGTTTTTCGAGTGAGTCCAAGTCAAAATACTGGATGTATTCTGGATCAATAAATCCACTCAAAAATGCCTTGACCATTTCTGGGTGGGAAAAGAGTAACTTGTAGCTACTGTCGTGGTTATCGGTCATGTTGGGTCATTAATTGTGTTAAAGGCAGCTTGAATCATATATTTTTTATATGACTCGGTAAAGGTATTGAAAATAAACACAATATTTTGGCTCCTTTGGAACGATAATGCAGTGATTATCGTTCACTAGGTTCAGTTTCTGATCGCCCTGATTTATATAAACGAGCGGGAGATTGCCCTGGGGTTGAAGGGCCACCGGAGATCGTTAACATAACCTTTGATGTCCAGGCATTACATTACGGTCTGAATAGAGTTTAGGCGCATAACTTGAATTTCTCCTTGATCTGCCACACTGTAAATTAAAGTAAATAATTCCGAGCACCACATTAACTAAACAATTGTACTTAGTAGCAACTGCTTCTTGCTGTTCATCTCAATCTACTTTTTTTCATACCTGCCACTGAATCATCGGCAAAGCTGATTTTTGATAAAAGTAATGTGAGCAGGGTGATTCAACACTAGAGAGAGGAGTTTTACATCGTGAGAACTTGTTTTATCGAATGCTATTGATTAGGTTTCAGGTTTAGAAACAAATATTTTTAGCCCGACATCATTGCTATGAGCAACTGAAATCCAACTTGTAATCAATTGATAGGCTTGCAATGTCTCACTCTTAGCATTAGAACCGTAAGCGTTCAATATTCGACGTTATTCCTATCGGTTCACACCTAGCATAATATCTCCAGTGAGCACAATCACAGGAGAGCTTTAGATGGAAATCCCACCAAGAAAAAGAGCAGCAGACACACGTAGAACCAAG
>JABHGC010000261.1 GCA_018672285.1 Methylococcales bacterium | reverse complement strand
ATTAAGTTGAAGAGCCGTATGAGGGAAATCTTCAAGTACGGTTCTGTGAGGGGCATTATGTTTCCTTGCATTTTATTAATTTAAATAAAAGGAGACATCAATGTCTACTCTACAAAAAAGTTTATTGGTCGTTGCGATGTTTGCTGCCATTCCTTCTACGCATGCCGGTTGGGGAGATTTATTAAACCAAGGTGCTGATTTAATACAGGATTAAGGCGTTACAACAAATACCATCAGCCAGTTAACACAGGGTGAAATGGCCGGTGGTTTAAAGGAAGCTTTAATTCTTGGTTCTAAAAAGGCCATTCAATTATTGAGCCAGGATGGGGGTTACTTGAATGATGATCTCGTACGCATCCCAATACCTGAAAAACTCCAATTCGCTGAAAAAGCATTGAGAGCCACTGGCCAATCACAAATGGTTGATGAGTTTATTTCAACCATGAACCATGCGGCAGAAGAAGCGGTTCCTCAGGCGGTTGATATTTTTTCAGACAGTATTACTAATATGACCTTAGAAGATGCGCGAGGCATTTTGACTGGTCCAGAAGATAGCGCTACACAATACTTTAAGCGTTCAAGTACTGCTCAACTCATGTCGGCAATGTTGCCCATCGTGAAGGCGGCAACGGCAAAAACGGGTGTGACTGAATCTTACAAACGATACATCGGTTTAGCAGAACCTTATATTCAATCTGGTGGTCGGCAAGCATCTGGTTTAATTGATTCATTTGGTGGGCTAGGTGGCTTAGGGGATACCGCAAAACAATATGCAGATAAATCAGCCGGGTTTGATGCAGAGTCAATGGATATTGATAATTATGTTGCACAAAAAGCACTGGATGGGTTGTTTTTTAAATTAGCGGAAGAAGAGCGCTTGATTAGAACTGATCCGATTGCTCGCAGCACTGATTTACTGAAAAAAGTATTTGGTTCTAACTAAAATTGTTCATTTGAATGATTAACGTCGCTTACTCAAGTTAGGAGCGACGTTAAATTTCACGCGTTATTGTCTACGGTATAGAGCCAATAAGCTGCTCTATTAATATAGTCCTCGTGTTTTTTGTGGTTTTACAGAGCAACGCTCGAGGTTATCTACAGTCGTGTCAGTTTGCCTTGTGCCTCCCTGTGGTATTGTCGTTGTGAGTTTAAAGCATGAAAAATATGCTAAACACACCGAACCCTGCAGCATACGGGAAAATATTATTAACAATGGTGTGTAGCTCTATTTTTTCATCCTGGTCTGTGATGAGCGCTTGCAGCGTAATGAGACTTAGTGCAGATCCTAGTACGGTGATGGAGAGCACTTTAAAAAACCAGTAAAAATAAAAGCTGTCGAAAGTCATTAGTTCAAGTAACCAATAAGCGCCTAATACACAACTAGCAATGCCAAAGGTGCCAATGTGTACCGCATATGGTTTGATAATGGCGCGGCCATCAGGCTGCTTATTTAAGCCATAGTGAGCGATGCAGAGTAAACTGAGACAAAATAATAAAAGCCCTGACAAGTTAAAGATAAATATAAATAAAATGAGCGCCAGAGAAATGATGGTAGGTTGTTTAAATGTCTTAATCATATCTTGTTCCATTGTAAGTTACCTTATGGATGGTTTTCTTGAGTCTTAGACGCATTAGGGTTTAATTTAATGCTCAAGCGGAAGCAATAGTAAATCATGATCAAACTTAAGCCTAGCCAAATACCGCCCCAAATTAAAGTGGCTATTCCTGTTTCTTCGGCCAGCATTCTAGCATCAGATCGCAAGTTAGAGCGGGCAATGGTGTCACTGTATATATCGAGTGGGACATATAAAATGCTGGTCAGGCCGATGATTCGTAACAAGACATCATTAATCTGAGTGGACAGGTATTTTGCGGAGAGAATCATTAAGGCGCCCATACCAAGGCCAAAACCATAAGCAAATGCATTCTCAATGAAGATCAGTGTGATGGCAACGAGAATGCTGCCTAGTGCGCCCATTAACCAGCGATCCCAATGCGTGCCAACCGCTAAAAGAAAAATACTGACACCCCACACGAGAGAGCCTAAATAGCCTGCAGTGAGTGTGATAAAGCGATTGCCGCCAGAAGAGATAACATGGCCACCAGCTTCTTTGACGACTTCCATTTCGATTACTCGTACACCGGTAAGCAGCGTGGCTATGGCGTGGGATGATTCATGGAAAAACACCACCAGAATTTTCAGTGGGTAAAGGGCAGGTGTGTGCCATAAAAAAAACAAGACGATGGTTAAACCAATGAGATAAGATAATTGCTGCATTTGGTAAGACATGAAGAAAGCGCCTATAGAATCAATGGTTGCCATCGTAACGGAGATTGCACTGAATTTCTATAAATGTGATTTAGGCAACACTTTGTTGTATTTATGTGGCAAAAAGTCCTTTGTTGATTGCGAAATGAAATGAAAGGCGCTAGGATTGTAATTAATAATCTATAACCCCATATAATAATAATATAGTGAAGCTATGCACATTAAATGGTCGTTTTATTTTCTCCTGATACTGCTTGCAGGTTGCAGTGATCAATCGACAATTTTACAACAGATAAAGGCTTCTGGTGAGTTAGTTGTGGCAACTCGCTGGGGGGCTGATACTTATCACTCGACTGAGTATGGTGCGGCTGGTATTGAGCATGACCTTGTAGAGCGTTTTGCGCGCCATCTTGGGGTTAAAGTGAGATACCATATTGCAGATGATTTTATGCATACCATTCCTTTGACAAGCCATAATAGAGTGGATTTTGCTGCGGCGGGTTTAATTCGTAGCGAGTTAAAAGGTAATAGAGTGATTTTTTCAAAAGCCTATCGGTTTGATGCCCCAAAAATCATTGGGTTACGAGGCACAACTCGTAACAAAGATGATGTTTTTTGGAAAAATAATACGGTTCATATCGTATCTGGCAGTGGTATCCACGATATATTCTCTAAGCTGAATCAAGATCAAACTTTTGTGAAAACGAAAGCACACAACTTAGGAAGTGCAGAGCCTTTAGTTGAAAAGCTATTAGCAAAAGAGATCGATTATATTGCCGCACCTGGTTTTTTGGTTGATTTGATGCAGCGCTACTATCCTCAGTTGACGGTGGCCGTTCCATTAATTGAGCCTCAGCCGATTAGTTGGGCATTTCCCAAAACCCAAGATGACAGCTTGCGTAAAGAAGTAGACTGGTTTTTCACTAAGCTGCAACAAGAGGGTACTTTAGCCAGTTTAATTGACCGCTACCAAGGGCATATAAATGGTGCTAATTACGTTTCAAATATGCGTTTTTTCAAACACATGCACAAGCGCCTTCCTAAATATAAAACCTGGTTTCAAGCGGCCTCAGAGAAGGTAGAGCTAGATTGGCGCCTGCTAGCTGCAATGGGCTACCAGGAATCATTATGGGATGAAAAAGCCATTTCCCCGACGGGTGTTCGAGGCATCATGATGTTGACTCAGATTACTGCCAAAGAAATGGGGGTTAAAAAACGTACCGATCCTAAGCAAAGTATTTTTGGTGGGGCGAGTTATATACTCAAGTTAAAAAAACGCTTACCTGCTGACATTCCTGAACCAGACCGATTGTGGTTTGCTTTGGCCGCTTACAATGTAGGCTATGGCCACCTGCAAGATGCACGCCGTTTAGCCAGACGTTGGCAACTTAACCCAAATCGTTGGACAGATGTAAAGCAAGTTTTACCGCACTTAAGAGATAAAGCGTGGCATAAACATACAAAATATGGGTTTGCTAGAGGAGATGAGGCTGTGACCTATGTGACTAACATTCGTCATTATTATGATTTACTTTCATGGCAAGAGCAGCAAAATTCGACCTCATTATTAAGTGTTGCTAACCTGCCGGATGTTCAATGAAAAAAGTGCTGTTCGCTGTTGTTATGTCTATTGTGATGTCTTTACCTGTTTCAGCCACTGATCGCTTGGAAGCTTTAAAGCAATTTATGCAGACCTTTCAGGCGCAAGTTAATGCTGGGCAGGTTGATTTACCGAGTATGATGCAACCTAATGTTTTGGTGACATTTCATAATGGTCAGAGGGTCAAAGGGGTTGAAGCGTTACAACTGTTTATAACGCAATTAACGCAATCACAAACAACTCAACTGACGAAATTTCAGACTCAGCTTGCTGTAGAAACGGTCACTGAAAATGTTCGGGGTACCTTGGTCGTTCAGGGGGCATCATTAGATTATTTGGCGTTTTCTGATGGTTTACAATTTAATTTGAACAGTGACTGGACGGCAGTGTTAGTGTGGCATGGTAGTGGCTGGAGAATAGCCGCGCTGCACTTATCGGGTAATATTTTTGATAACCCCGTCGTTGATAGCGCAAGTGAAGGTATGCAGTTCGCTGGGATGATCGGCTTTTTACTTGGCTTGGTAGCATCCTGGATTCTGTACCGAACAATTAGGCGGCAAAACGAGCAGTATGGCGTTTTAAGGAAGTGATTTTTTAACCTCTTGCAAAGCGGTGCAGCTTAGCAAGAGGTTAAATCGAATGGCTTAGTAATACGCTGAGCCATAATAAGTGGAGCCAATGTAAGGTCTGCCATTTTCGAAGCCTGTGCCGTAATAACCAAAATAAACACGTCCACCATGTCTGGTTGCAAAAAACGGTTCGCCTTCGGGTTGTTTTAACTTGTTGCCATAGTGCAGATCATAATTGGATTCGTCAAATTGACCATTTTTCATTTGTGAGCTGGTTAAATTGGGTTGTTGTGTGGCGCATGAGGCCAATACAGGTATTAAGCCTAGCAATGTAATGGCTTTTAAAGGCATGTTCTTGCTCTCCATAAATGACAAATTCCTTGCGGATCTTTTATAAGATGTACTAGTAAGATCCTTTGTTATATTAGAAGTTCCAATTGATTTGGAATATTTCAAAACTTTATGTGAAAACTGTGTGAAATACGTTAGGCTTATAGACTAAAGGTCTTTACTAACAATAATAATAAAAAGGTGTTTCTCTCTATGCGGTTTCTGCTTGTTTTAATGTGTTCATTGTTTGCGGTTAGCTCTGTTTCTGCTAAAGGTCCTATTTATCAGTCTGCTATTGTGTACCACCCGGCTAGCAATAAAATTATTGTTGACCAAAAAGGGTACCGAGAGCGGGTTCCTGCTTCACTTGTGAAAATGATGGTGGGTTTGATCGTTATGGAACAAGTACAGGCAGGGGTTCGTTCATTAGGTGAAACCTATACCGTGACTAAAAAAGCCAGTAAAATTGGTGGTCATCAAGTCTACTTGAAGCAAGGTGAAGTCTTTAAATTGCGCGAACTACTTAAAGCGACGATCATAGGCTCTGCAAATGATGCCGCCTATTCTATTGCTGAGCATGTGGCGGGCAGTGAGAAGGCTTTTGTTAAATTGATGAATGCAAAAGCGAAAAAATTAGGGATGTTACATACCCGCTTCGTGAATGCTCATGGTTTGCCGCCTGGATGGCGTTCACGCAAATCAGACAACAAGACAACCGCGTATGATATGGCTAAGCTTGCATCTGCACTCTTGCAGCATGAGTCTATTTTAAAGCTGAGCTCCACAGAGGTGTCTGCTTTTCGTAATGGGACCTTTCAACTGTTAAACACCAATCGAAAATTTTTACGTAGTTACCCTGGTGCTGATGGTCTTAAAACAGGTTATACCCGGAAAGCAGGGTTTTCTATGGTCGGTACAGCGGTGAAAAATGGAGAGCGATTGATCGTTGTTGTGATGGGGGCTAAAAAGCCAAAAGATCGGTTGAAAGCGGCAAAATACCTGTTGAACAAAGGTTTTTCTAAGTTGACGAATCTTAAATCTGTTGCCATGTCGCCTGCTAAAAGCCGTCATCAAGCCGTTGCCCTTAATTAGACTGGTTAACAAGGCAGGCGGTCAGCGAATATGACATGCTTGTTTGTGTGATGTATTAGAGTTTTGTTAAATAGTTTCTGGCTGTGGTAAAATAGGCGCCAATTAAAAGAGTTGAAAGGACTTTACTCATGGCGCTTTCGGTCAAATCTATTCGCCGTTTAAAAATAACTTCGATCACAGTCGCTAGTCTCACATTAGTTTATACGCTGTTAGGCTTTTTTGTCTTGCCGTTAGTCGTAGAGCATTACCTTGTTTCTATCACTAAAGATAAAACAGGACATGATGTTTCGGTTGCTAATGTGTCGGTTAATCCCTTTACGTTTGAATTGACTGTTGAGCAGTTCTTTTTATCTTCCCCTGAGCAACCTGCTTACTTAACGTTTCAACAACTACAGGTTAATGTTGCGCCAACGAGTATTTTTTCAGATGCTTACGAAGTGCAAAGTGTTCAGTTGTCATCCCCTGAATTTACTTTAGAATTACATGAGGATGGGTCTACAAATTTACCACAAATAAAAGGCAGTGAACCTGCTCAACCAGGGTTAGAGTCTACTGATGAGGCTGGTGTAGTACTGGCAGTATTAAGCCTTGTAGAGTTACTTGATGGTAAGGTGACCATTAAAGATGATATTCGTCAGGTGACCAAAGAGATATTGATAGAACGTTTGTCTTTAGTGAATGTATCGACAGTTGAGCAAGCATTAGCCGACTACCTTTTGCTCATCAATACACCTGAGCAAGAACACATTTCAGTTAAGGGGAAATTACAACTTCAACCCTTTATAGAAACAACAGGAAACCTATCTGCAGCAGACATCAGCCTGCCTGATTACCATCCTTTTTTTAAAGAACTGTATCAGGGGCAGCTTGATAAAGGTCGGCTGTCTATCATGTTGCCTTATGATGTGTCGTTGCAAGAAGGGCTTACTGCAGAGCTAAAAAATGCCAGTGTACACCTCAGTAATTTACAATTGTCATTAGGCCAGCAAAAGCTTGCGACACTGAGGCAAGCCGCCATTACCGGCATACATGTTTTGTGGCCTCAACAAGTGGTTCAAGTGGGCGCTGTATTCGTTTCTGGTGGAGATATTAAAGCGACGCGTTCTGAAGCCGGCGTTATTAACTGGCTGGGGCTGATTAAGCCTAGTAAAACGCCTGTTGAGAAAAAAGGCGTAGGTAATGAACTTACCCGTTCATCTGTATTGTCTTTATTGCTAGCCCAGCTAACACTAGAAAAAAGTGTATTACAGTTTAATGATCGATCAGTGTCATTAGAGGGTATAAATACACAGGTTAATGTGGATACCTTTTCATTGAAAAATGTTGCGCTAAATGCAGATCAACCTATGCCATTATCCTTGTCAATGCAGCTGAATAAAACGGCAAAAATTCAGGTGAAAGGTGTGTTGCAACCAACATTTGATCAAGTTGTTGCAAATGTTGTGGTGAATAATCTTGTCTTACCTGAATTTGGGGGTTATTTGCAACCTTATTTAAATACAGACCTTGTGTCGGGTATGGTTGATGTTGATTTTAAGGTGAATAATGTCATAGGCAGTGAGTTACCTTTATTGTTGGGTGATGTGCAAATTAAGCAATTTGATTTAAAGGTTCGTGGTGAAGATAAAAGCTTACTAACGTGGGATCAGTTGGCGATTAACCAGATTAAAGTTGCACAAGGGATTAAAGAAATTAGTGTTGCTGAGGTGGTTTTAGAGCAACCATTTGCCGATATTGAGATAAACTCACAAGCACAGTTAAACTTAAGTAAAATGATCAAGCCACAACTGAAGGCTACAGATCATAACGAGGCGCAAGGTAGCGCATCCGGCTCTGCCAATAAAGCACCCTCTATTTTTCCTGTACACGTGGGGGAGGTTAAAGTGGTTAACGGGCGTATGTTTTTTGCTGACTACAGTTTGCCTATTCAGTTCGCCACTAAAATTCATGATTTAAATGGTCGCGTCAGTGAGCTTGATTCGACCAGTAAAGTGCCGGCAAAATTGTCTTTAAAAGGAGTGATTAACGAATATGGCTCTGCAAATATTCAGGCGGAAAGTACCTTTTTTGACTTAGCAAATCACTCGACCTTCGATATACAGTTTAAGAATCTATCGCTTAAAAATCTGACTCCGTATGCAGCAAAATTTGCAGGTTACAGAATCGAAGAGGGCAAGTTATCTCTAGGTTTGAAATATGATATTCAAAAAGGGCAATTAGCCGCAACCAATAATGTGCTGCTAGATAATCTCACCTTAGGAGAAACATTCGATAGTCCTGATGCGCCAAGTCTACCACTTAGTTTGGCCATTTCTTTGTTGAAAGACAGTGACGGTAAGATTGAACTGGATTTACCTGTTTCTGGAGACTTAACCGCCCCTGAAGTCAGTATTGGCGGTATTGTTGGCAAAGCATTGGTGAGCGTGATTACCAGTGTTGTAACATCACCTTTTCGGTTTATTGGTAACTTAGTTGGGTTTTCAGGGGATGATTTAAGTCGTTTACCTTTCGAATCTGGCTTATCTGCATTAACACCACCTGCCAAAGAGCGATTAGATGCGCTGGCAAAAGCGTTGGCGAAAAGGCCCCAGCTCAAGCTTGAGATAACGGGGTGCTTTTCTGAGCCAACAGATCAAAAAGCGTTACGAGATGTATTATTTGAGGCTGAATTAGAGGCTATGTTGGCAGGTCTGAAGGCTCAAAAAAATGCGGTAAAAAACAAGCAGCAACTAGCGATGCGGAAACTGTATGCAAAACACTATGGGGTTGAAGCGATAGATGCACTTGAGCTTTCGCATACGAAAAAGGGTGAAGGTGCTAACTTGGTGTTGGATGAAGCCGCGTATTATGCTGACATGAAACAAAAGCTTTTTGAGACAATAATTCTTGGAGAGGGTGCGTTGTCTAAGCTTGCCACTGCAAGGGCTAGCGAAATTCTCAATTACTTGAAGGCGCACGGAAAAGTAACACCCAACCAGCTAAAGCTTGAAGAGGTAGAAGAAGGTGCTGATCAGGCTGGGGACGTTGTTTGTGAGTTAGATCTGACTACTTAAGCCGCTTGGGCTACACTTAAAAGGTGTTATTCCATTTAAAATAGTCGAATGTCGGTCGAGAAAACAGAGTCACAGTGGGTAGTTGCGTATTCCGGCGCATCATGAACACCCATTCCGATCGAAGGTGAACACTGATTCCGATTCATGATGAACACCTATTCCGACGGAAGATGAACACTTTGTTCAATTTTCCGGAATGAGTGTTCATCTTCCGGAATCATTT
>JABHGC010000227.1 GCA_018672285.1 Methylococcales bacterium | reverse complement strand
ATTCAGGTGTTTATAGGTCATATTGGCCTCTGTAATGTGTTTGGTAGCTTATTACTTTACACCTGAGTCTTACTTTACTCTATAGGTGTTTTTATTTAGCTACGACCAGAGGTCATGCACTTATCATACGAATTCAGGAGAGACAATTATTTTTTTACAGAGGGAAAGACCGTGAATTTTATTTAAAACATGCCGATTAGGAATAAGATATTACTGGCTGTGAGCATACTCATGTTGCCATTACTTATATTACTGGGAATGTTTATTGCTGAGAAAAATGACAAAGCTGAATTTAGTCAGAAAGAAATTTACGGTGCTGAATACAATTTAACTGTGAAAAACTTACAATTTGCCGTGGCAAAACATCGAGGCACTATGAGCCGAGTGTTGAATGGTGAGGCTGGAGCCAAAGCGGGTGTTTCAGCTATGCGGAGTGACATTACCAGTGCCATTGCCGACGTTGATAAAGTGCATGAACAATTTGGTGTGATGTTCAAAGTTGAAGATCAATGGGCAGAGGTTAAACAGAAAATTAGTGCAACAATTAATGCCAGTGACGGGATGTCTGCGGATGCTAGTTTCACCCAGCACAGTGATATCATCAACGCCATTGTAAGCCTATCAACACGGGTGGGTGATAATTCCAATTTAATTTTAGACCCAGATCTTGATAGCTACTACTTGATGGATATCGTGACCGTTCGTATGCCTAGCTTCATTGATAACTTAGGTAAAATGCGGGGGACTGCAAGCACACTTGTTTTACAGAGCAAAGCCATAAGCCAGCAACAAATTATTCAGTTGACCACTGATTTAACCATCATTAATTCTGATCTTGGTTCGATTAAACAAAGCATGGCAACCGCATTTGAAAATAATGACAGTTTAAAAGGCAAATTAGATGTGTCTTTAAATGACCTCGTTTTGCAAGCAGAAGCGGCGGTTACGTTGGTTCAGAACACCGTCTTAGGTGAGTTATCAACAACCTCGGGTGCTGTGTTTGAGAAATTTTCTTCAGCACTACAAAGTAGTTCAACACTATTCGACAATACAACCGCCGAATTAAACACCTTATTACAGATAAGAGTGGACGGAATTGAGTCTAACCGAAACATCAGCGTTGTGATTGTGATTTTACTGGCGATCGCCGCACTCATCACCATGTTGTGGATGGTCAAAATGATCGTGTCTCGTCTACAGCAAGCAGTCGAAGTGGCGCAAAGAATTGAGAAAGGGGATTTTTCTCAAAACGTGCCACTCGGTAGCCGAGATGAAACGGGTAAGTTACTGAATACAATGGGGGCGATGCAAACATTATTAAAGGCGCGCATAGAGTCAGACAGACAAAAAGCGGAAATCAATAAACGAATTGCCGTCTCGTTAGATAACGCGACCTCCAACGTGATGGTGGTTGATTTAGACTACAACATCGTATTCGTCAATGACGCTGTTCAGAAAATGTTCGCGGCCCGAGAGTCTCAAATTCAAGGTTTGTTACCGAACTTCAGCGCGAATAAAGAGCAATTGTTACAAACCAATATTGATGTGTTCCATAAAAACCCTGCACACCAACGTAAAATCTTAGATGCACTAACAGGGCCTTTAGAGGATGAACTAGATATAAATAGTGTTTTGATGAGTACTATTGTCTCTCCTGTGATGGATGGTGAAACACGAATTGGTACCGTGGTTGAGTGGGTTGATGTGACCGATACGCGTGCAGCGGAAAAAGAAGAAGCCAGTCGCCTGGTTGAAGAGCGAAAGCTTGCTGCTGTGAATAATCAAATCGTGGTCGCGCTGAATAATTCTTCTGCCAACGTGATGATTGCGGATAACGACTTTAACATCGTCTTCTTAAACGAAACGTGTCATAGCATGTTTACCGACTCAGAAGAAGATTTACGTCAAGACCTGCCTGACTTTAAGGTGGCTACCTTAGTCGGCACCAACATTGATGCTTTCCATCAGAACCCTGCACACCAGCGCGGTATGGTTGAAGGTTTGAAAGAAGAATTCCAAGGGCAAATCACCGTTGGTGGGCATATTTTTGCATTGAATGCGAACCCCATTATATTTGAGGGTGAACGGGAAGGGACGGTTGTTGAGTGGGAAGATATCACCCAGCAATTGCAGGATATTGAAGCCAAAGAAGCGTTGTTAGAAACGCAGCGTGTTATGGCGGTTAAAAATGCCCAAGTGTCTGAAGCGTTAAATAGTGCGCGGGGCAGTGTCATGATTGCCGATATTGATTTAAATGTGATTTTCCTAAATAAAGCACTGCAAGCCTTTTTTGATAAAAACAGCGCAGCCTTAGCAGGAGAGATTCCAGGTTTTGATGCCTCAAATTTAGTGGGGCAAAACATTGATATTTTCCACAAGAAGCCAGCGCATCAACGTGGGATACTTGGTGCGTTGAGTGGAACAAAGGCTGTGCTGGTACCTGTTGCCGGCTTAGAAATTGAAATTGTTGTGACGCCAATTTTAGATGACGATAACAACAAAGTGGGTTATGCCACCGAGTGGACGGACAAAACACAAGAGTTAGCGATTGAGCGTGAAGTAAATGATATCGTGATTTCAGCGCAATCGGGTGATTTAGATCAGCGTATTGCTCTGAAAGGGAAAGACGGCTTCCAGCTAGATTTGTCAAAAGGCATTAATGCCATGATTGAAGCGGTGTCAAAAACGTTTGAAGATGTTGGAATGTCGATCAATGCGATGGCAGAGGGTGATTTAACTCGTAAAGTTGACGCAGAATACGATGGCATTTTTGGTGAGGTCAGTAAAAACGTCAATAAGACCATTGATCAACTTGAAAGCGTTGTGGGTAATATCCTAACGACTAGTGATAGTATTGGTACCGCTTGTCAAGAGATCGCAACAGGTAATACCACGTTATCACAGCGCACTGAATCGCAGGCTGCCAGCTTAGAGGAGACAGCTTCGAGTGTTGAGGAATTAACGGCAATGGTGCGCTCTAACTCAGAGAATGCCCAAGTTGCGAATCAACTTTCTTCTGGCGCAATGCAGTCTGCAAATAATGGTGGTTCTGTGGTGAGTAATGCAATTAAGGCAATGGATGAGATCAACCAAAGTAGTAATAAGATTGCGGATATTATTGGGGTGATTGATGAAATTGCTTTCCAAACGAACTTGTTGGCATTGAACGCATCTGTAGAGGCTGCTAGAGCCGGTGAGCAAGGTCGAGGCTTTGCGGTGGTTGCAACCGAGGCTAAAGAGATTAAAGGTCTCATTAATGAGAGCTTAGACAGAGTGCGAATGGGTACTCAGTTGGTGAATGATTCAGGTTCTACACTGAATGAAATTGTGAATTCGGTGAAGAAAGTAGGTGATGTGGTTGGTGAGATTAGCAATGCCAGTAAAGAGGCTAGCCTCGGGATTGATGAAATCAATACTTCGATTACTCATATGGATGAAATGACGCAACAAAACGCGGCGCTCGCTGAAGAAACGTCAGCAGCCAGTGAGTCTTCCTTGCAGCGTGCAGATGAAATGACCAAGTTGATGGGCTTCTTTAATGTTGCCGCAGGCGGTGGTGGTTCTGCATCAGCGTTGGCAGCACCGGTAGCTGCAGTAGCGCCTCCGGTTTCTACTCCTGCTCCTGCGTCTGAGCGCGCTGCGACAGGTTCGTCGGTGATTTCAGCGAAGACATCAACACCCAGTGTGTCAAGTGATGATGACTGGGAAGAGTTTTAAGCCATTAAATGGGTGTTAACGGGTCAATCAAAAAAGCCTCCAAGTTGGGGGCTTTTTTTTGCAGGTACGAAAGTGGCGATATTTCTTTTTAGGTGCCTTGCCATTTATAATGTGTGTTTACAGTGGTATTTCAAGTGATTTGGTCAATATGAAAAGCAAAGGTTTAACGTCAATGTACAGGGTGGCAGAACAGCAATATAGGCTAACGAGTGGTTGGCAGCTTTCAGGGCTGGCCATGCTCTTTGTGCTGGTTGGATGTACTGGCACTACAACGCACATATCTGACTTGCCGAGGCATGCAGAGGATGTTGCTATTGTTGACTGTTTGCTACCTGGGCAGGTGAGAAAACTGGGCTTGAAAATGGTGTATGTGAGCCCTAAACGTGCGACTAAAACTGCAGCACATGAATGCGCTTTACGGGGTGGGGAATATGTGTTGGCAGATAGAGCGAGCCTTGCAGAATCTCTGAAAGTTTGGCTGGCCGGGGCAAACAATGGTGACGTGCAAGCCATGTCCTATTTAGGCGAAATTTACGAGCGTAATGCACGTTATGATTCGGCTTTGTTTTGGTATGAAAAGGCGGTTGCCAGTGGCTCAAAACGCTCAATGGTCAATTTAGGGCATCTGCTTGAACAAGGGCTTGGTACGGTTAAATCGCCAGTGAGGGCGTTGCAGTTGTACCGTAAAGCGGCAGGGCTTGATGATCAGTTAAATTATCAATCGAGCTTAGATGCCGAAAAGGCCAGTTATGCTGCGGCTTTGGCGGCAAATAGTGATTTGATCAAATCGTTAAGTCAGAGCATTCAACAAAAGCGCTCAGAAAATGCACAGCTGGCTAAAGAAATAAAAGCGATAAAGCGCAAATTGTCTAAACAAAAGGCGCAGGATAATGACCAGTTACAGTTAAAGATCATTAATAGTCAATTGCAAATGGCCGCATCTGAGCTGCAAATTGCAGCATTGCAACAACAGGTAAAGGCATTGGCATCGTTAGGCCCTGCGCCCGACATTGAAATACTTGACCCAACGTTGATTGTGACCCGAAGTAAACCCTATGCACGCCTGAACCACACCGTGACGACAAGAAAGGTAACTGGGCTGGTAAAGAGCAGTATTGGTCTTAAGTCATTGACGTTGAATGGGGTTGAGGTTGAGACGAATCGAGGCATATTTAGTGCGCCTGTTGCGATTAGTAGTAGTAAGGTGAGCGTGGTTGTTGAGGCGACAGATACCGCTCAGCAAAAGACAAAACTGCACTTTGTGATTTTATCGGCTGAAACGGGTTCAGCCCGTGCTGATGAGGTGCGCTTTAACAGCAGTGGACAGTTTTATGCGTTGGTAATTGGGAATGATCATTATCGAAATATGCCTGACTTATCGACCCCTGTATCTGACGCGCGTGCGGTTAGTGCGCTGTTAAAGGACAACTATGGTTTTAAGGTGAAAACGCTACTAGATGCGGATCGATACACGATTTTATCTGCCATCAATGGTTATCGTAAGGCATTAACAGAAGACGATAAGCTGTTAATTTATTATGCAGGCCACGGGCAAATAGATGAGGCCAGCCAAAAAGGCTATTGGTTACCTGTGAATGCTGAGAATGACCAAAATGCGAATTGGATTTCAAACTCAGAAGTGACCGATGCCATTAATGTGATTCCTGCGCGGCAAATTATGGTGGTCGCCGACAGTTGTTATTCTGGCGCGATGACCACGAATGCGATGCCAAGACCTGATCTGTCTTTTATCCCAGATGAGCGCAAAAACTGGTTGTCGATTATTGATGGGGTTAAATCCAGAACCGTCTTGTCATCAGGCGGGTTGGAGCCGGTGTTAGATGCCGGTGTGAGTGGTAAGCACAGTGTGTTTGCCGATGCGTTTTTATCGTCTTTACAAAACAATACGCGCATTTTAGAGGCAAATGCATTGTTTCAGAAAGTGAGTCATAAAATTCAATCTAATATTGAGCTGATCGACCTTGAGCAAACACCTGTTTATAGTCCGATCTCCCATGCCGGTCACGAAATGGGGGAATTTATATTCCCAATGCCTAAGTAAATGACACACCCAACCAAAATTGGAAAATACGACATCCTTTCGACGTTAGGCTCGGGCAACATGGGGGTGGTTTATCGTGCCCATGACCCTGAGATTGGTCGTGATATCGCCATTAAAATGATTCATGCCAGTATGCTGAATCAGGATGCTGAGCGTGAAAAGTTATTGCGCCAGTTTAAAGCCGAAGTTCAAGCGGTAGGACAGATTAGCCAGCGAAATATTGTCCCCATTTATGAGTATGGGGAAATGGAGGATGGCAGCCCTTACTTTGTGATGGAGCTTATTCAAGGGCTGGAGCTTCACGATCACATCAAAAAGAAAACAGTATTCTCCTTTGAGCAGATGACTCATCTCATGCAAGAAGTCTTACGCGGGTTACAAAATACGCATGAGCGAGGGATCATTCACCTAGATATTAAACCCCGGAATATATTTTTAATAGACTGCGATTCTGGTGCTTCTGCCTGTGCCAAAATTGCCGATTTTGGTATTGCCAAATTAGCGTATATCAAACCCGATGATGAGGATGACTTAACGGGTACACCTTTATACATGTCGCCAGAGCAGTTTTTACAAGAAACTTTAGATGGCCGTTCCGATTTATTTTCAACAGCGGTGGTTTTTTACGAGTTAGCGACAGGGAAGAGGCCTTTCAGTAACGCGGTGACGTTACGTGAAATATTTTTAGCGGTGATGAAAACAGACCCGATACCTCCTAGTGAGCTTAACCCTTCCTTACCAAAATCGTTCGATGATGTGATGTTAAAAGCGTTACAAAAAAAGCCTGAGCACCGCTATCAAACCGCTTTGGAATTTTCTCAGGCTGTGACTCAGTCTTATGAGTCTTTTAAAAAATCACAAGTGCCATTGGTTAAGCGTTTGTCTTTTTATGGGCCAGTGTTGCTCGGTTTTGCCTCACTGGTATCGGTATTTTTATTTTCGAGCCCCGACATTATTGTTTTAGATTCAAGCAAGGCTCAGGTGGTGTTGAGTGTTGAACAGCAAAAAAAGGTGATTCGATTATTAAAAGTAGCAAAAGCACACGAAATAACGCGAAGGTACCTTAAGCCTCATGGCAGCTCTGCTTTTGATGCCTATCAGCAAATTTTATTGATTGATCCGTTGAATAAAGCCGCTCATATTGGCTTGCAAAATATCGTGGGTAAAATCATTAGTAACATTGAGATGCTTTATGCCAAAGGTTTGCGAGAGCATGCCCTACAATCTCTTGAGTTAGCCAAGGGACTATTTCCAAAGAACGAAGCGTTAGGCCAGTTAGAAGATACGCTATTTAGGTAACCATTGGTCGGGAAAAATAAAACGTATATTAGAATATTCTTTTCTGCTTAATCATGGTTGTGTAAGATCCTGTTCATAAATTAACTAATTGAACAATGGCTTTTACAATTAACCTAGCGATAACCACCGCCTTAACCAGTCTGTTACTCATCAATGTTGCCACCGCCGATTTAATCGAAAATGGTAGCAATACGGGCTCGGTGCAGCAAACAACACAGTCTGCATTGGCGATTGCGTGTGGTGTCAACGGGGGTGGTATTAATTTAGCCCCTGGTGGTGGTGGCGGTGCTGGGGAGTTGAATTCAGATGGTATTGACCCTTCAACCCCTGTTGTCTCAAATGGTGATGGTGGGTTTATCGCCCAAGTGCCACTTGCAGGTGGAGGTGTGCAAATTATTCAAGTTGCACCTGATGGGCAAGGGGGGTTTATTCCTGATAACCCTAATGTCAATGTGAGCTCAAATGGTGATGGTACTTTTACCGTGACCTTCTTTACCAATGGGTTTGCCACGCTAGTCAATAACTTAACCAGTGGTGCGGTTGCAGGTGATGCGAATAACGCTGACTTAGCCACGGTGTGTGCTGAGTTTGCAACACTGACAACCATCAACCGGCCTTCACTGGCTTTTGCGGGTGAAGAAATAGCCGCGCAAAAATATGCGTTAACAACGCTGCAGAAAGGACACCTTCGAAATATTAAAACAAGGCTCGTGGGTTTGCGCCATTCAGCCGGGAAACACAATGCTGTTGAGGGTGTTTCTCGCTCAAATTATGATGCCAGCTCTGCCAGCGATAACATAGGGTTAAGTGAGTCTCCTTGGGGTTTGTTTGCCAATGTTGTCGAAGGTTTTGGTCGTCGCTCAGAAAGTGATTTAGAGCGAGGGTTTCATCATGATTCGGTCGGGACGACAGCCGGGATTGACTACACTTGGGATGACAATATTATTGCCGGCTTAGCGCTTGGCTACTCTACGATTGATCTTAATTTTGATGGAGATAATGGTGGTTTAGATTCAAATAGCTACAGTGTGACGGCTTATGGCTCTTATTATCTTGATCACTTTTATGTTGATGGTTCTTTAGGGGTTGCGCTTGGCTCAATAGACACAACACGCCGAATTTTCTTAAATGGTGGGACTACCAACCGAACGGCTAAAGGGGACACTGATACGCAGCAGTTTGTCCTTAGCCTTGGAACCGGTTTTGATCAATCTGAGGGGGCTTTAGGGTATGGCTACTACGCTCAAATAAACTGGATTAAAGCTGCAGTAGATGGTTATACCGAAAAAGAGGCTGGTGGTCTAAATTTGATTGTTGATGACCAAAATGACATCAGTTCTTTAACGTCGGTGATTGGTACGCATGTCTCGTATGTGATCAGTACACCGGTTGGTGCCTTTATCCCAGCATTGCGAGCTGAGTGGGCGCATGAATTCAATCAAGGGAAACGGTCTATCGATACGGTACTTGCCGGAGATGCAACGAACACTGTTTTATCTCTAGACACCGATGACGTCGATCCAGACAGCTTTTCTTTAGGGGTGTCTGGTGCACTACAAGCTAAAAATGGGCATCAATTTTTTGCCGATTTTGAAGCTTCTCTTGGTGATCGAGACTTTGAAAATTATGTTTTCACATTGGGTTATCGAGGGCATTTCTAGTCGATTAATAGCGGTTTTGTTCTGAGGGCTGCGTATTACGTTTTGACAGTTCTGGAATAGTTTGGCACCATCTTCTTGTGCTTAATACCTGGTAACCGTATGTCTTTTTCTATTCAACAGTTGGCGTCAAGTGATGTCCAGTTGGTTAATGCCTTTATTGCTCAGTTTGAAAATACGGATGATGCAGCGGCATTGCGTATTCCGGCGCATCATGAACACCCATTCCGATCGAAGGTGAACACTGATTCCGATTCATGATGAACACCTATTCCGACGGAAGATGAACACTTTGTTCAATTTTCCGGAATGAGTGTTCATCTTCCGGAATCATTT
>JABHGC010000256.1 GCA_018672285.1 Methylococcales bacterium | reverse complement strand
GCCTCAAGATTTGAGACAATTGCTTTGCCATCTAAGTCTTTCATATCGCCTGTCTTTTGCGCTAACAAAAATATGCGATATTTTAATGACTTAGGTGGCTACTTTACAATATGTCTTGCCTACTTTTTGGGAATGCGCCCTAAATACCTGCCTTTTCTATAAAGCCTAATTCGCAGGCTTCTTTTGCCGTAATGGCCTCAACAATTTTTTCAAATTTTAACAAGTAACCATCATGCCTTTCTTCATCTGCCGTAAAGCCAATAATGGGCTTACCTTTAAGATCATCCAGTAAACACTGAATCGACATGGTTGCCTCATGGTGCGCTTCATCTATAAAGGTAAAATCAAAACCTTGCTCAATGATGTGACCGGGTATTTTTGACATTGCCGAATGCGTGATTAACTCAATATTGTCATCATTTTCAAACTCAGCTTCAGCTTGCCGATTAAGGCGGTGTTTATGTGATAAGAACAGCACTTTAAACTTAGATTTTGCCGCCACCCCTAACTTCTCTTTAAGCTGCAAAGAGCTTGCAATCAATCGTGAAATATAGGTTTTTCCTGTACCTGTTGGTGATTTAACCAAGACTCTCAAGTAGCCTTCTGTAATCAACTCAACCACTCGGTTAGCGGTATCTAACTGATAGGCACGATCTTCTTTTGCAATTGCGTAATGTTCGAAACTCATCTTCACTCCATCTCTGTATGTTCTCTTTCGATGAGAGAATAATAAGTCGCATTTCACGCTGTGAATAGATTGAAAAATGATACATGTCGCTTTTTCAGGCAGGTTAAAGAATTTCTACCAAAAATCAGCCAACGTTGTGCTGAGAGCGACATCAATACCTCAATAATTGTTTCCCCATAAAGTTAAGCGAGGGTTCATATTGCCAGCGCTAAACTTTTAATACGCTTGCTACAGCATGCAAGTGAATAAGCAACTGACAATAAACCATCAGCAATTAGAGTCATCACAATAATACTGTTCTAACAGAATAAAGAGATATGCTATGAAGACAACCATCAAAAACACCCTGTTACCTGTTCTCATTTCAACCCTCGCTGCAACGTCTGCGTTTGCTGAAAGTAGAGATTCAACGGGGTTCATTCACGAATTTAAATTCGGTGTACTACAACATGATGTAGACAATTTATGGAGCGGGTTTGAACGTGAAGATGGATTAGATGTGAACCTTGAGGTTATTTTAAAACCCTATGTCGATTTTTTAGGGGGACAGGTTCGCCCTGCAGTGGGTGGCTCATTTAATAACGCAGGAGATACCAGTAAAATTTATGTAGATGCTCGCTGGGAAAAAGCCCTCAGTGCCAACGCCTACTTTTCTCTAGGCTTAGGGGCAGCAGTACATGATGAGGACCGTGAAACAGCTGAACGTGACCGTAAAGAATTAGGGTCACAGATTTTATTCCACTTTCCGATTGAACTGGGTTACCGATTCGACAAGCACCATGGGCTTTCGGTCTACTTTGACCACATTTCTAATGCCTATTTAATTAGCCCCAATGAAGGCATGGACTCACTAGGGGTTCGATATGGGTACACCTTTTAAACAAATCTGACAATCTCATTGCTCCAAAGTGGAGCAATTTTACCTATTTTTCCGCTCACCACTCCCCCCTACCTTGACGACATTCAAAGCCCAACCTCTAACCCCCCTTTACTTGACCTACCGCAAAGCATTGTTGCCAGAATCTCGGTAGGTTATGTTGTATTGATACCTGTCTAAAACTCATTAAAGAAACCAACTCATGAAAGCGAAAGACTTAATGGACCCCAATCCAACCACGCTACATCCTTCTGATACTATTGGCAAAGCAGTAGAATGCATCATGGATAAACGGTATCGGCAGATCCCTGTGGTCGATGATGAAGGATGCTTTCAAGGTGTTTTTGGCGTGAACTGTTTATTACGCATGGTGCTGCCAAAAGCCGTAATGATGGATAAAGGCTTAGTCAACGTCCAATTCATAAATGAATCCACCTCGGATTTACATCGGCGCTTAGAAGAACATTTAAATGACCCCATTTCAAAATGTATGCATTTCGATAAAATGCAACTGTCACCAGACACCCTTTTGGTGGAAACATTACTCAAAATTTACGACACCAAATCCAGTATACCGGTGGTAGACCCTGACACACAAAAATTGTTAGGCATGGTGTCTTATTGGGATGCAGGAAAATGCATCTTAAAAGCGGAGGTATAATCGATGGTTGAGCATGAAGGTGCGACAGGTTCGATTATTTTTGGTCTCGACCCGCTTTGGTATGCCGGAACGTTGTTTGTATTAACCTATATTGTGATCATGACTGAACGCATTAATCGAGCGATAATCGCTTTACTAGGGGCTGGACTCATGGTACTTGGCGGCGTCTTAACACAAGAAGCCGCATTACAGGGGGTTGATTTTAATACCTTAGGTTTACTGACGGGTATGATGATTATTGTGACCGTGAGTAAGCGTTCAGGCATCTTTCAATTTTTAGCCATTTGGTCTGCTAAAAAAGTCAAAGCCGACCCTTGGGGGATTTTGGTGATGATGATGTTTGTCACCGCGGTATTATCCGCGTTTTTAGATAATGTCACCACCGTTCTATTGATCGCGCCAATCACCTTATTAATTACCGACTCATTGAAAGTCAGTGCTTTTCCGTATTTATTTGCTGAAATAATGGCCGCCAACATTGGTGGCGCGGCAACACTCATTGGCGACCCTCCCAATATTATGATCGGTTCTGCCGTCGGTTTGGGCTTTAATGATTTTATTTTTAATATGGCACCACTGGCTGTTGCCTTATTACCCGCGACCATGATTCCCATTTATTTGATATGGGGAAGAAAATTAACCGCCAGTGATGAAAACCGCGAAAAAATCATGAATTATTGTGAGGCCGATGCAATTACCGATAAGCGATTATTATGGCAGTCTTTGGCTGTGCTGTTCGCCGTTATGGTCGGGTTTATTGTCGCTCACAACATACATCAACAGCCTGCGAGTATTGCCATGTTTGGTGCAGCGGTCATGCTGTTACTGTCAGCTTGGCCAAGATCCACTGGCGAGCAAAGTGAAGACCTTGAAAAAACCTTTGCAGAAGTAGAGTGGATTACCATTTTCTTTTTTATGGGTTTATTTGTCTTGGTACACGGTTTGGAAGCCACGGGTATTTTGCAGATTATGGCCAACAGCGTTCTGGATTTAACTGGAGGGGACCCTGCCAATACCGCGATAGCCATTTTATGGGTTTCAGCCATTGCTTCTGCTTTAGTGGATAACATTCCCTTTGTGGCAACCATGATTCCAATGATAGAGAGTATGGAGGCAAGCCTTGGCGGCCCAGAAGCACTAGAGCCGTTGTGGTGGTCATTGGCCTTTGGCGCTTGTTTAGGCGGTAATGGCAGCCTGGTTGGTGCCAGTGCCAATTTAATTGTCGCCGGGTTTGCTGAACGAGCAGGCCAACCGATTCGGTTTCTACACTTTATGCTATTGGCCTTTCCATTGATGTTGGTGACCATCTTGTGCAGCCATGTTTACATCTATTTTCGGTATTTTTGAGGATAGGCAAAACCATTATTGAGTCAGTTTTTTAAGGCGGCTGATCGCCTCAGGACTGCCTTGTTCAGCAGACTTACGGTACCAGGCAATGGCTTGGTCATAATCTTGCGCTACGCCTTGGCCATTTTCGTATAAAGCCCCCAAAGAGCTTTGCGCTTCATGATGCCCTTGCTCTGCAGATTTTTGGAACCAGGAGGCTGCAAGCGCATAATCTTGCGGCACACCTTGACCCCGCTGGTATAAAAGACCAAGACTGTTCTGGGCGCTGACATGCCCCTGCTCGGCAGCTTTTTGTATTAAGGAGGCAGCTTGCGTATCACTCTGAGGCACACCAAGACCTTGCTCATATAAAAGACCAAGCTCGTATTGGGCGATTTGGCTACCCTGCTCTACGCCCTTTCTAAACCAATAGATCGCTTGATCGTAGTCTTGTGGCAAACCACTCTCCCCTCTGACATACGATAACCCAAGTAAATACTGAGCATCCAAAAAGCCTTGGTCTGCCGATCTTTTCATCCAAATAGCAAACTGAGCATAATCCTTCTCTACACCACCAATCCCATTTGCATAGTCAATTGCCTTATTAAACTGCCATACAGGATGGTTTTGTTCTTCGCTACTTGCAGATGTCTGTGCCACGTTAGGCTGCGGTGATAGTGCAGTTAAAACACCTCTAACGGTTTGGTTGCGGGTTAACTCGATGGTTTGCTCGAAGCTTTGATAGCCTTCTTTATCGATTTTGATATGGTGTTCACCCAGCGCTAAGTTTAAATCCAGACGTGTGGCCCCATAGTTTTTACCATCAATAAAAACTGTGTCCCCATTAACATTAGAGCGCACCGTTAAGGTAAACACAGCTGCGACCTGATTATCCAGTTTTATTCTTAACAAACCGGCCAGCTTTCCATTCGGAAACTTGTCCAGATAATAACGCATTTGTTTCGGGTCACTCTGATCCATGTACTGAATCAGCACATCTTCTTCATTGCTTGTATTAGAAACAGGGCTAGGGGCGCCCGAAATAAGGCTTTTAGGTTTTTCTGGGCGCCCTGACTTAAAATAAAATTCGCCAATAATAGAGCCTTCTCGATACGGTAATTGTGCGTTACTGGTTTCACTATAAACAGCTTCAGCGGTTTGTTTAAAGACTTGATCGACCGTTAACCCAGGTTGCTCTAACTTCTTGAGCAAGTTATGCGTAAACACACCATTTCGCCCTTCCCCGTCAGCGGCTTTTTCACCGGGGGACGCAGCATACAGTATCATTGACCCTTTAGGTACGGGAATTCGTGCTAAGCCCCTAGAAAAAGCGCTCCTAAACGAGCCACCAAAAGGGTTATCACGACACGCGTCCAAAATCACTAAATTGAGACCATTACCCGCCGCCTCCATCTTGCCTAAGACACGACCCGCATCAATGGTTTCAAATTCGACATCGGTCTCACCATCAATCATGGCACCAATAGGCACAAGATAATTACGATTTTTCACCTGAACGCCATGCCCTGCAAAATAAAACAGGCCGACAGAGTCTGGCTCAACAAGTTGCTTACCAAACTGGCTAATCGCCTTTTTCATCTGTTGTTTATTGGCATTGAGCTTACTAATGACCGTAAAACCCATCGCTTTTAGTGCCTTGGTGATATCGGTAGCATCATTCACAGGGTTTTTTAGCACACCAATGTCTTCACTGTAATCACTGTTGCCAATCACTAATGCCACTCTCTTTTGTGCAATAACGGCACTGCTCATCAACAACATGATCAAAACTAGGGTAAATCGTTTCATTTTTGGTGCTCTTTCTCTATGAATCCAGCCGACAATTCTTATCGGTATAGAAGGTGTAAGGTATGCAGGAGGCCGAATTTTAACATTTTTGAAAGATTAAGTGTGTTATTTATAGACTGGGCACCACCACAACGCGACTGAGTGACCAATAAAAACACCTGATAAGCTCATGTTTTTATTGCAATGCATTCACACCAACCATTGAATAATCAACACCGAAAACCGCGCTCCGTTTCAATGAGAAAATGCACTCCGCTATAACCCCATAAATGCAGGTGCAAAAAACACGGAAAGCTGTTACGTTTATTTTAGCATTAAATATCAACAAGTTGTAATCACAGTCACATTCCCAAGATGACATAATGTGCATTCATTAAAAACAAGGTGAAATCAGATGATGCTAAAAAGCTTGGCTTGTATTGCAGATATGTTTTTGTGTACCAATGGCGTTCAAGCGGTTTGTTCTGCAGGGCCGAAGGCAGGTGAAATCATGATTCAAGGGGCGGTCAAACAAACTCAAGGCACCATTATCCGGCGGGACAATGGTGATGCCGCCTGTTATGTCACGTTAAAAGACACGGATGGCCTTGAATTTCATGAGATGGCCGACTTTAGCGTTTGTGAACAAAAAGGGCTTAATGGACAACGCGTTAAACTGTTTTATGAAGCCGCCAATGTCTTAGCAGCGGACTGTGAAGGTGATATGGATTGTGGTCGCTCCGACACAGTGATACTCATTCAACGCTTACAAGTCATGACCCCATGAGGATGAATGACCTGTGACGGAACCCTATTCATTTCTACCTGACCGAGCTTATGCAAACGAGTTATTAAGACCCTGGAAGTTAGTCACGTTTTGCATTTCTATGAGCTGGTTACTGTATGGTGCGATATTTTTTAATATTGGTGACTGGGACATAGGGGTCACGCTCATTATGGGAAGCCTGACTTATCTCATGTCACCGTGGAGTGTCCACATCATTTTATCGGCAGCGCGTTTTCGGCCACGCTTTTGGTTTTTGCACATTATTGCCGCCGTATTAGCCAGTTTATTTGTTGTGGACTCGGTATACATGATGTACCACACCCTGATGGATAATTTAATCCTCAGAGAAGCAAATTTTCACGCGTCTTTTCCGTTGTATTTTTTAGCAGGCGCCTTTTGGTTATATCGAGGCTCACTAAAAGAACTGTGGGCAAACATCCGCAGATTGTAGTCGTTTTGCCGTTGTGCGTGAGAAAAACAGAGGGCCCCATAAGATCAAACACGGACTCAATCGCTGTTTTCCAGCTAAATACAACTTTTGATGATGCTTATTCAGGCGTATTTAACAGGGGCTTAATTCGCACTATGGCGATGCACAATCACTGTTTCTTCAAATAATGGGTCATCATTATCAGTCACAAATTTTTGTATGTTGTCTTGTGTATCAAATACTTTAGCCGATAAATCTGGTGCCCGACCTTTAAGGGTGCCAGACAAAATCGCGTTTTTAACAACCGAAGTCTTTGCAAGAGAGATCGCCATCGATTGCTTATTGACGGTGTATTTAACAAATAAGTACATCGGTTGCTCATCATTACTGGTGATAATATTGAGGTATGTGTTGTTATTGGCTAACGTTGAGCTATGCCCTGTATAACGTGACACATCTGGCTTCATGCTGGCTTGATTTATCGCCACCATGACAATGTCATATTCTTGATCGTTCGCTTTGCCTATATGAATATAGCCACTTTCTCTGGCTTGATGCCAATACCAAGTCCCAAACAAGCGAGTATCCAATACCTCATCACCCACTTTAGTGATTGGCGTGACAGATTCTGCCAGACAAGAAGAAAGGCATAAAGCCAAAATAACCCAATAAATCGCTTTCATAATTCATGTACGCCTTTTCGCTAGCCTGTCGCTGTGCAACAGTGATTAAAATAGGGTTTAAACAATACAAACTGGGTAATATTCTGCGAGATAGCTAGAAATGCCCTATTTATCCATCTCAAATGTTGCAAACAACCCAAAGTGATCAGAAGGATAATACACCATACCATAAGCTGTTATAAAAGCATCATCCCCAATTATTTCAATCTCAGAAGGTCTGAGTTGGTCGCCTTTAAAAACGATACGGTCCAGTCTCCTGCTTTTCTCTCCAGAAAAAGCATTGTGTTTGGCGATGACTGATTTTTCAATATCCCAGGTGTACCCATTCCGGTTTGGCATAAGTAGTGCCCAAACATCCGTATATTGATTGAGCAAAACGGTATTTTCTGGGTCATTTTCACCAAAATTAAAATCACCTAATAGTAGGCTATTGTCACAGTTATCGATTTTTTCAATCGATTTTATCTGCTTAACCCTTGTCTTGGTGCTATCTAATAAGCTATCCAGATGGGTGGTATAAATACACAGCTTTTGCGTCTGAATTGTCATTTCAATCGACAGCAAAGCCCTACTCATACTCGATGGTAAAGGATGGTAACTGATTTGCTTTGGCACCTGTTTACTGAGGATTAAAAGCCCGCTGGAAACATTGCCAAAAAAACCTGTTTTTTCCATTACCTGATGATACGCATCAAATCGACCATCTGACCGAATGTAATCAAGCAACCAGGGTTCAACTTCTTGAAACGCAATGATATCAGGCTGTTTCTCGTGGACAATGTTAAGAATTTTAGGAATCCTCACATCCGCAGAGGCTCGTTGAAACCAAACATTATAAGTGAGGACGGATAGATCCGCCGCCAAAACAAAGCAGGGTAACAGGCAAAAAATAGTGATCTTTATTAAAAATTCAAGCATCGTTTTCAACGTTGTCCATAGCTTTATTTTATGAATCATGAGCTCGCATAACCTGATTACCTTGCCTCATAACAGCACAAAAAAAACGACATTCACTCAATCGCTTTTAAGATTTGCACTTTCAAATCAGCAAAATGCGCCTCAAGAAGCACCGCTTGTGCGCTGATTAACACCCAATCAGCGCCAGCAACCACTTTTTCAAGGTGTGCTGCTGCAGAACTTAACGCAAGACCGCCCACATTAGCAGAGGAACCTTTAATTTTATGCGCTAACGCTTTAACATCATTCAATGCCTTATTATTAACAGCCTCAATTAAATCTTTGACTTGCTGACCAGTTTCTTCAAGGAACAATTCACAGACCGTTTGAATAAGTGCTTTATCTGACATTAATCGCTGGCTAATAGCATCATAATCAAAAATAATCACATCACTTGCTGGGACTTCGCTATTGGGTGTATCTATCCCGTTGTCAATGTCAACATCACCGCTTTTAACCTCGCTGCAGTGAGGTAGCCAATGGCGCAATACCTTTTGCAAAATATCGCTATCTACAGGCTTAGCAACATGATCATCCATACCAGAATCAATGCACTTGTCTCTATCCCCTTGCATTGTATTGGCTGTCATTGCGATTATAGGAACATTAGCGCGGGTGACTGAAGTGGTTAAGGCTCTAATGTGACAGGTTGCTTCAAAGCCATCCATAACAGGCATTTGACAGTCCATCAAAATAAGATCGTAGAGCGACTCAACCACTAAATCAATCGCTTCCTGGCCATTTTCAGCCGTCTCAACAGACACACCAAACGCCTCTAAAATACCTCTAGCAACCAATAAATTGGTCATATTGTCATCGACAACTAAAATTTTTGCATCAATTAATGTCGGCTTAATACCCCCATCTACTTTGACATATTTTTCATCTTTAAAACCCTGCTGCAACAACGTATGTAACTCAGATTGATTAATCGGTTTTTGAATAGCATGTTTAAAACCTAGGTTACGAATATCCGGTAGTACAAGCTCATAATTAGAAACCATTGCCACACACATGATCTCAGATAACTCAGGATCATTAGCAATAGATTGGCACAATTGCGCCCCATCATCCGTCGTACGCTTAAAATCAATCAATGCATAAGTATAATTTTTAGCTTGGCTTTTACTCTCTTGTAGAAGCCGTAGTGCCTCTTCTCTTGTGGCAGAAGTTGAGAAATCGACCTGCCAATGCGCCAATACATGCTCTAACATAGCTCGATTAGTCGCATTACCCTCTACAACCAATATGGAGCCAGATATTGCAGGGAAAGATGGCGGTACCTTATTCATAGCAACAGACTCTAGTTTGAGCGTAAACCAAAAGGTTGCCCCTGCGCCAAGCTCACTTGAAACACCAATCTCTCCCCCCATTAACTCTACTAGCTGCTTGCTAATGGAGAGCCCTAACCCTGTACCACCATATTGACGTGTCGTTGAACCATCGGCTTGAGAGAAGCGTTTGAATATAGCGTCTTGCTGCGCTTGGTTCAGCCCAATACCAGTATCTCTCACCTCAAATTTTATCTCACTAAAACCGTGTTGTTCATCAACAATTTGATAATGCAGGGATACTTCTCCTTGCTCAGTAAACTTAATGGCATTACCAATCAGATTGGTTAAAATTTGACGAATTCGCATTGGGTCGCCAATAAGAAACTGCTGCCAATTGGGGTTTGCAGGGCAAATAAATTCAAGGTCTTTTTCATTTACCCTAAAAGACAGTGTACTGGCAAGATTATCGATAAGTTCAGCTAAGTCAAAACGAATGAATTCCAATTGCAATTGACCGGCTTCAATTTTTGAAAAATCGAGAATATCATTCAATATACCCAAAAGTGATTCAGCACTATTTTTAATAATATTGGCACGCTTCAATTGGTCTTTGTCTAAAGGGTGATCAATAAGGAGATTGGTCATGCCAATCACACCGTTCATTGGCGTTCTAATTTCATGACTCATATTGGCTAAAAATTCTGACTTCTGAGTGGTTGCCAACTCAGCTTTTACTTTTTCTTCTTTTAATTTATGCGTGTAAATGGTCAACTGATCTTCTGCTATTTGATGTTTCTTCGTCGCTACTTTTGCCAAATTCAAGAAATACAGAGATAACGACAAAAAGATGGATAACACCAAGCCAAAGCCTAAAACAACACTGGGTAATCGAGTCAGCTCTTTATCTAATAACACTTGCTGAGGGATGATACGTAACGACCAAGTAACATCATGGAACTTAAAGGATTCTTCAATGCTAAATGGCAGTACGCCTACTTGCTGCATATCACCATTGCGATATGCAACCTCACCATTAATAGAGACTTCGGTGACAATCTCTCCAGTAAATTTCTTAGCAAGAAAATGGTCTAATAATTCTTTAATATCAAAGATACCCACAATAAAACCATCAAATTGATCGTTCACAAAAATGGGGATATAAGCAATAAACGCTTTATAACCTTGCACAAGGTTAAGCGCTGGAGTGACGGTTACCGTTCGTTTCTCACTCGCGCCAGTGAGTGCTTTTTTTTCGCTGATCATCAAAGATGATATACAAACCCTGTGCTTTCTCATTGCCTTTTAAGGGTACAACCCAACGCACGTGATAAGTTTTATCCACCCACTCAACCGTGCGTAAACCAGCCTGTGTTTTGACATAATTTTTTGCATCCAATGCCCATTTTTTTTGTTCCGTTCCGTGATTTATCTCCCACCGGTTAGCCATCCGCTGCAATGACAGTATATGAGACTCAACATATTGTTGAATATCACTCTTAGCTAAATGTGTTTTTTCCTGAATTTTTTGCTGAAAGCTGGCCAGCTCATTTTGCCTGAGCAAATACCAAAGGCTGGATGTAACAAACATTGAGAGCATAAAAACCAGCAGGCTTATGCTCCATTTTGAAGGCAGAAAAAATGTTTTAGCTGTCGCCTGTTCGCTATCCATGATTTAAGTTAAAAAATCCATTTCATTTGTACTTGTGGTTGCGATTCATCAACCCCTTCAATTCCAAATTTATTTCGCCAGTAGGAATACTCGACCCCCACCCACAACTGATTATCCTCACCATGTAATAGTGACCCTGTATTCACCAAAAGCCTTGGCACAATAAATTGGTTACTGTGATAAGTCGGCCCTGCATTACCAGCAATATCTGAGAAGCCTTCTGTTACAAAGCTGGTGTTAAAAAGTCGAAAGGGATATTTCCAAGCAAGCGTTAATTGCCAGATGTCATCATTGATTTGTGGGTCATGACGGCGGTAAATGTTTGCGTTAAAAAATGTAAATCCTGGTAAATCTAAGTCCAACCCTAAGCCAATTAAAAAGGCCTCCGTTTTACTTTCACCTTTTTCAAATGTCGTGGCTAATAAGACGTCTTTTACAATGCCATAAGAAAGGTCTTGCCCCAATATCTTACCAAAACTAAAGCGCGGTGAGATTTCTCCAAAAGCTGTTTTTTCACCGCCATCAAACCGGGTTCCATCAACAAAAATGAATAGATCACCATAACGCCATTTATTGGCATACTCTAACGTTACCAACGTCCGTTGGGTTTTCCCGACTTCATAGTCCCAACCTCTCAGCAATTGAATATTGGCGCTTTGCCATTCAATAAAATCACCTGCATTTGCCCGAGAAGAAAACATAGATAAGACGCATAACACAGAGAGGACAAACCGAAAAACAGACGACGTCACGATAAAACACCTTTTCTCAACACTATCATTTTAATTATAGTTCGTTCTATCTAAACAATAAGCAAACAACCGCCCCAAAAACCACAATAAATACAATGTAATTATTTGATATAAAAGGATAAAAACACCTAACCTGCAAGACAGAACGCATGAAAATCCAGCCTGTCAAAAACGGTACTGCATCACACTTTTAGTATTCTGAATTGTCAATATTAAACGGCAATACTAGTCTTTGATGACACCATCCATTACCCAAAGGTTTCAACAATGAAAAATTCGTTCCTCGTCAGCTTAGCCTGCGGCTTATGCCTCATTTATACATCGGCCATGGCGTATAATTTTCAACATGGTAGCCGAGTGTTGGGTCAATGGTCTGATGGTTATTGGTATCCTGCCACCGTACAAAGTACTCACAATGGCCAATACACGCTCACTTTTGACGATGGCGATAGCGCCACCGTTTACAGCAACCAAGTTACCCCACTCAACTGGACAACTGGCAGCCGGGTGCAATGTAACTGGCTCGGCAAAGGAAAATATTACTCAGGCACCATCACCAGTCAACGAGGGCATAACATTCACGTCAGCTATGATGATGGCGACCAGGAAAACACTTCTGTTGGGCGTTGCCGAGCCTCAAAAGCGACCGCATCAACCGCACACCAACAGCAAGTACAATCCATCCGGGAAAGCTCGCGTCATGTCCCTGATGATCCACAAGATTTTTTAAATGCCATAGAGCGCAATAGAGGTTACTGATTCACATTAAAACGTCTCATTGTTTTAACAGCCAAACCCTTCCGTTTCAAACCGATATTTTGAGTTAATAAGCGGGTTTTCAATGACTATATTGGCTCACCATTTAGGTGAGCGCTAGTACCACCATCAGCACTGCCACTCAAAAATGCCACTATCCCTTCACATATTGCGTTTAGTTTTATTGGTTGCTATCGCAGTAAACGGATCATCAGGCCAATAATGCCTTTTATATTTGCCTTTCAACTCTTTTTTCACGTCATGGTAGGTCGTTTGCCAAAAGCTTCTTAAATCTTGTGTGATTTGCATGGGTTTTCTAGCGGGTGACAATAAATGCATTGTTAACGTCACCTGCCCGTCAAGAATGGTTGGTGAATCTTGCAAACCAAACACTTCTTGTAAGCGCACGGCCAGTACAGGTGTCTGTGCCACGGTATAGTCTATCGCGACTTTTGAGCCACTCGGTACCGTGATGTGTGTCGGTACCCATTGCTTTAATTGCTGTTGCTGCGGCCACGTTAAACATGACTGTAAAATGGTGTGTAAATCTAATTTCTGGAGCTGTTTAACACTGTTTTGGCCACTTAGGTGGGGCGCCAACCATTCGTCTAGATTATTCAGTAAGTAATGGTCATCCAGCTCTGGTAATTGGCATTGCTGTATTTTTTGTAAATTGACAAAGTTAACCCTTTGCCTGAATGCTTCCGCTTCCTTTGACCAATTCAGCACCGCCAAACCAAGTGTTTTGACCCCTTCTAATAAGGCTGCGTGCACATCATCATTAGACCCAGGAGAGCATTGCTGTTCAGCTAACACGATACAGCCTAAGGTTTTTTGGGCTTTTGTTTCCACGCGTTTAACACTGGAATTCCATACCGTAGAGATTGTCTCATTCACCAATTGTGGAAAAAACAATTCAAGTGATGTTTCTGAAATACTAGATGCAGAGTAAATACGACTCTCTTTTTTCTGCCCATCGAGGTCTGCCACGACTAAATAGGCTTCCCCAAGCAGCGAATCATGCTCATGTAAAAAAACGCCTTTTCCTGCACTTAATAAATAGCGATCCCCCCTCCCTCCTCGACACTGAGCAATACGATCAGGATAGGCAAGCCCGAGCAACACCCCCGTCACATCCGACTCAGGTATTTGAGCTGTTTTAGCATCACGCTGTACCTTGCTTTGTTGCAACTGACGAGATAATAATTTTGCCGATGACAACACCACATCGACCTGCTTCCGGTTAACACCACCGGACCTACTACTCGAAGACTGTGCTTGCGTTAAATAAGACATTCTCGGTGCAATGTCTGCCGACTTTTGAGCCGTTCCCAGCATAATATCTTTTTCAGTTAAGAGTGCGGCTAAAAGGCATGCCGGGGTCGCCAGGCCTAATCCGTTTGCGTGTATCATCATGTGTGCCAAACGAGGGTGCACAGCTAACGACAACATTGCGCGACCGTGTTCCGTCATTTTACCCCCATCATCTATGGCATTCAGTGAGCACAATAACGCTTTTGCTTGTGCAACGGCACCTCGTGCGGGCAAATCCAACCACTGCAGCTCGTCAACGTCCTGTACTCCCCAGTTTGACAGCTCCAGCATCATCTGGGATAGATCACTGGTTGTAATTTCAGGCTGTAAATGTCGTTCTAATCGTTGCTGTTTGTTTTCTGACCACAACCGATAACAGTGCCCTGCACTTAATCGACCGGCTCGGCCACTGCGCTGATCTGCGGCATCCTGAGAAATAAAAATCGTGTCTAGCCGATTCATACCCGAACTGGGGTTAAAGGTTAATTGTCTCATATAACCGGAGTCAACAACCGCGGTAATGCCTTCAATGGTTAAGCTGGTCTCAGCAATATTGGTGGCCAGCACAACTTTATGCGTATTCGAGGCAGAAGGTGAAATGGCTTTATCTTGTTGCTGCTGCGTTAAATTGCCATACAAAGGCGATATGACAATATGATCTAACCCCTCACTCACACAGTATTGCTTTAGCTCGGCCTCTAACTGCTTAATTTCTTTTACGCCCGGTAAAAACACCAAAATACTACCGCTCGTTTTAGCTAACAACGGCTTAATATGGCTGCCGACAAAAGCGTCTAGTTGATGTGCTGGCGGTAACGCGTGCGAGTGGCTTAAGTAATGGTTCTCAACAGGATAACTGCGGCCATCACTTTGAACCACAGGTGCATTACCTAACAACTTAGAGACACGCCCACTATCCATGGTTGCGGACATAACCAGTATTTTCAAATCTTCCCGTAAAATGTCTTGGCTTTGCAAGCAAAAGGCCAATGACAAGTCTGCCTGTAAATTACGCTCATGAAATTCATCAAATATCACCAGAGCAAATTCTTCTAGCTCCGGGTCGGTCTGTAACCTTCGAGTTAAAATACCCTCGGTGACCACCAAAATTTTTGTGCGCTTACTTTGCCGTTTATCCGCTTTTATTTGATAACCGACCGTCTCCCCAACCTTTTCCCCTAATAAATCAGCCATACGCTTTGCCGACATTCTTGCCGCCAACCGCCTAGGCTCTAACATAATGATTTTTTTACCCACAAGCCAAGGCTCATCTAGTAAGGCTAGAGGCACAATCGTTGTCTTACCGGCGCCCGGGGAGGCTTGCAGGACTAAGTTCTGTGATGCATTAAGGTGTGACTTAATACTCGGCAGAATGTCTACAACAGGAAATGGAAGCGATTCTATATTCATAGAAAGCATTGTGCATTAGTTCAGAATCATGACTCAAGCACTCTTTTGCTCAGTGCTTTGCACAGTGTGCTCTCCATTTATCTCGAACGGCCTGTGCATAAGAATAAAAATCAATTTATGTTCGAGCGCAATAATGGAATGGAACAGAGGTGAACATCCGCCCTTCTCCACCTCACTCGCCGTCATGGGAAAACGCTGAAATAGTCACCATTGAGAGGTGGTCCCCTTCATCTTGACCGTAGTATGCGACTTCAATAACACCACGCTCATTCACTAAAAAATTCATCGGCATGGCATCCATTCGCCCTTTTATCCGCCAAGGGATATTCCCCATAAACATGGACTTCATTAAAGTAGGCATTCGCAAGAACATCCCTTTAACCACGCCAGGCCATGAATATTTCACCCCATAGGCTTTGTGAACAACCGCCCCTTCATCAGTGCGTATTCCGGCGCATCATGAACACCCATTCCGATCGAAGGTGAACACTGATTCCGATTCATGATGAACACCTATTCCGACGGAAGATGAACACTTTGTTCAATTTTCCGGAATGAGTGTTCATCTTCCGGAATCATTT
>JABHGC010000142.1 GCA_018672285.1 Methylococcales bacterium | reverse complement strand
GTTCGCGGCAGTTCACAAATTAAATAGCCGGCCAAGAAAATGCTTAGGCTACAAAACACCTTATGAGGCTTTTGAAGAGCTCACTGGCATTAAACAAGAAAATTTAACCGGTCATGCACTTATGACTTGAATTCAGGAGATCCTTTTGAGGATCGTCATCGTTAATTTTTTCAGCATGAGATAAGACATTTGTCATCGCTTTCATAATAACGGTAAACCCATTACTTAATGCGCTGACTGAATCGTCACCATCATTCATTGACAAGCTAATTTGAGCCACTGCCAAATTCAACATCAGAACTGTATTCCGCATTAAAAGCGCATTTGATTCAGACACAATAATTCCTCAATTCGCTAGTCAGCAAATGCTAGCTTATGATCAACGTTAATCAATTCTGCCGCACTTTTAAAGCTGTCAGAAACACCAACCCATTCAAAAGACCCCGACACATTCTGTATTTCTTGAATAAAGCATACGAGCAATTGCAAAATGGAGGTATCAACAACCTCTACATTTTCGGCATTTAATTTAATATGCTGACCTTCACGCAATGCATCATGCATTGTCTTATATAATGCTTCGACGTGTGCAATATTGGCCCGACTCTCAAATTCAATCAGCAACCCATTTTCACTGGTATCACCAGCTACTTCTTCGCTACTAGGTTCAGGGGGTGTCTCTGACGACGCTTCACTCATCTCTTTTTTCTCCACTAGCGGTTCACTAACCACGGGGGGTTCAACTACTTCAGTTTCTGCAACCGGTTCTTCAACAAGGCTTTGAGCTTCAACCTCTACTGTGTTTTCTGTTGGTGTGTCTGGTGCTGTATTTGGCTGTTCTGTTTCAACTACCTCAGCAGCACCTTCAGAGCGCTCTACTTCAGGAGGTGTATCGTCCTCTTTAGCGTCCGAGCTATCATCAGTAGACTCAGGCTTTAACCAGGCTAATGGGTCGTACCCCATGACTGGCTTTTTTGATTTTTTCCCACTCATGCCATCACCCTTTGGGCAATTAGATCTTCTGCCAATTGCCAATATTCTTTCGCTGAAACACTGTTTTTCTTATATTCAAAGACGGTTTTTCCAACACTTGGGCACTCTGCCAACACGGCAGCCTCCCTGACTGTTGTCGCCAGTACATGCTTTGGAAAGTATTCTTTTAATTTCTCCAATACCTCGCCGGCAAGACTACGCCTTGGATGAAACCGGGTCACTACAACCCAATAATTAAACACTTTACTCACCGCATTTTCGAAATTTTTAATCGTCCCCATTAGATACGACATACCATGCAATGATAAATAATCACCCGGCACGGTAATTAACAACTCATCGGTGACAAATAGCGCATTCACCACTAAAACACCCGAGGATGGCGGACAATCAATAATGACGTAGTCGTATCCTTCGAGGTTAGCCATCGCATCCTTTAAAAAATGTCCGGCACCTTGCTCTGGCCTTAACGATGTTTCTAATTGACCTAAACCCACACCTGCAGGTACAAAATACAAATTGTCTCTGACGGTTACGATGTAGGGCTCTGGTGAGCATTGTTCCGCTAATACCTCATCCATACCGGCTGTTTGAGGATCTATACCAAGGCTTGCGCCAAAGTGGGCCTGTGGGTCAAGATCAATACCCAGCACTTTATGCCCTTGCAGTGCCAAAGCATGAGAGACATTGGTGGCTGTTGTCGTTTTCCCAACCCCGCCTTTTTGATTTAAAACCGTTATAATTTTCATCGGAGTATCAGCTTAGCTATCACTGGTTTCAGCTTCTAGTGACATGCACTCTGAAGCCAATAATTTTTCAACATCTAACAACATCACCATGACGTCATTCTGGTTCACTAAGCCTGAAATAAACTCTGTTTTTATATCACCACCAAACTCAGGAGACCTTGCCACTTCACTCACTGCTGCTTCAATAACGCCAGAAACACCATCAACGACAATGCCAACAATTTTTTCGGACTCATTGACGATGACCCGAAGAACGACCACAACGGTTGTATTGGTAAGTTCTGCATTTTCAAGCCCAAACCGGTCTCGTAAATCAACGACAGGGACAATCGCACCACGCAGGTTCATGACACCTTTCACATACAGTGGCGTATTCGGAATGCGAGTCACAGACTCCCATCCTCTAATCTCTTGTACCCGCAATATATCGACACCGTATTCTTCTTTGGCAAGAAAAAAGGTCAAGAACTCATTTTTCACTTCGACTTCTTGCTCTATTTCAGCCTCTTCATCAAGTACATCAACGTTTTCTGCTATGTTCTCTGCTGCCGTCATTACAGTGTTCCTATTAATGTTTATTCGCTAAACGCATTAAGCTGGGAATATCAATAATCAATGCGACTGAACCATCACCTAAGATCGTCGCTCCAGAAACGCCTTCCATCCGTCGATAGTTGGCTTCTAGCGATTTAATCACAACTTGTTGCTGCCCTAATAAATCATCGACGAATAACCCACATTTACGACCATCTCCTTCAACAACCACGAGTAAACCTTCAGTCAGTTCATTCAAGGACACCGATGGTACGCCAAAGGTTTCATAGAGCCTGACAATGGGTAAATATTCATTACGTAACTTAAATGTTTCACCTTTACCGGCAACCAGATTAATCATTGAGGGGTCCACTTGAATCGATTCAATAATCGACATCAAAGGAATAATATAAACTTCATCACCCACGGCAACCGTTTGCCCATCTAGGATAGCCAATGTCAGCGGTAAACGAATGGTGATGGTCGTACCCACACCTAACTCGGATGTTATCTCTACCACGCCACCGAGCGCCTGAATGTTTTTACGCACAACATCCATACCCACACCACGACCAGACACATCGGTAATGGCAGCTGCCGTTGAAAATCCGGGCATAAAAATCAAATCATAAATCTGACTATCTGATAATTTTTGTCCAGGTGTCACTAAGCCTTTTTCAATGCCTTTTTCTAACAGTTTAGAAGCATCAAGACCTTTACCATCATCTCTAATTTCAATGACAATATTGCCACCTTTATGATAAGCCTCAAGCTCTACTGTGCCATGCTCTTCTTTACCTGTGGCAAGACGATCTTCCGGCATTTCAATACCATGGTCACAACTATTACGAACCAAATGAACCAATGGATCGCCAATTTTTTCCATGACGGTTTTATCCACTTCGGTATTTTCACCTGACATTTTAAACTCAATTTTCTTACCCATTTTTGAGCTTAAATCATGAACTAAGCGTGGAAACCGACTAAAGGTAAAGCTAATAGGCAGCATCCTAATTTGCATCACACTTTCTTGTAACTCTCGGGTATGCCGCTCTAGCTGAGCAAGACCATCAACCAGCTTATCAACTCGAGACATGTCAAAGTCTTCACCTAACATACCCAACATAGACTGGGTAATAACTAGCTCGCCGACCATGTTGATCAGGTCATCGACCTTATCAATACCGACACGAATAGAGCTCGCACTGGCAGCGGGTTTTTTCGCAGCTGATTTTTTAGGCGCAGCCTTTTTGGCAGCAGGTTTCGGTGCTTCAACAGCAGCTTCTACCTCGGGTGTTTTTTCGGCTTCAGCTGGCGCACTTTCTGTTGTTGTTGCTGCAACTACGGGCGTTTTATCCATAATCGGCATAATGGCCAAGTCACAGTCACCATCAACCCATAAAAAGACATCATCCAACTGCTCAATGGTAATATCGCCTGTTAGCTTTAAATCCCATGAAATATAGAGATTTTCTGCATCGAGGGCATCAAAATTAGGTAAGTTGTCAAAATCTGCTTCTGCCGCTAACGTCCCTAGCTCATCTAACTCTCGTAAAATTCGAACAACATCATTACCTGTCTGCAATAAGTTCGCGTGAGGCGTGAACACAATATGCCAGCCTAATTGTTTTGCAGCAACTTCAGCCTCGACACTAGACACTTCAACTGACTCAGATGTTGCTGGCGAACCGCTAGGCTCACTTGCTGCAGTCTCTTCAGATAAAATGACTTCTAATTCTTTACGGCTTGAGGCAACTTTTTCCTCATCGACCTCAGTGTCGTCTCGTACCGCAGAGAGCATATCTCTTAAGCAATCTACTGAATGTAATAGCGCTTCTAACGATTCATCAGTAATGGTACGGCGACCATCTCGCATTTCATCAAGCAAAGTCTCCATAATATGCGTAAATTCAGCAACATTGGTAAAGCCAAATGTGCCACTACCGCCTTTAATGGAGTGCGCTGCCCTAAAGATACTGTTGATTTCTTCTTCATCAACATCACCTTTGTCTAAATTCAATAAACCAGACTCCATCGTCTCCAATCCCTCGAAACTTTCCTCGAAGAACACTTGATGGAACTGAGCCATATCAATCGACATATTACTGCCTCACTAGTGCCTGGAATTTAACCCAAAACTTTTTTAATGGTTGCCAGAAGCTGCTCAGGGTTAAATGGCTTAACAATCCAGCCAGTTGCTCCAGCACTACGGCCTTCTTGTTTTTTTTCAGAACCAGATTCAGTCGTTAACATTAAAATCGGGATGAATTTGTAATCTGGCAGTTTTCTCAACTCTCGAATAAGAGAAATGCCATCCATATTTGGCATATTCACATCAGTAATAACCAGATTAACCGGTCCCTGTTTTGCCATTTCAAGTGCTTCCACACCGTCTACAGCTTCAGTTACGTCATAACCTGCGCCTTTCAATGTAAAAGAAACCATCTGTCTCATCGAAGCGGAGTCATCTACTGCTAGTATACTTGCCATGATTTTCCCTCTATTCCTGCAATCTATCGTTTTGGTATCTACTACACATAACTGTAGACGATTTTATAATAAGCACGAGTTAGAGGGTGAAGCTTTTGAAACTTTTGGTTTTGTGGCTATTTAAAAATAGAGGAATTCGATAAATTTGAGACAAAAAAAAGGCATTCAATAGATTGAATGCCTTTTTAGATTTGGAGCTGGCGGACGGATTCGAACCCCCGACCGGCTGATTACAAATCAGCTGCTCTACCGAGCTGAGCTACGCCAGCGAAGGGGCGATTGTAATGCATTTAACTTTCTGGTGCAACAACTCTGCACTGCCATTTCTTATATTGTATCTGAGATGACTCTTTTGCGATTTTTTTTTGTAAACTTTTGGGCAATTTTTTTCCCTTAGCGAGCTTGTAATCAACCCAATAATCACTTTCATCTTTAATCCGAGGTTTAATATCTGCAACGACCTGAAATGATTCTAACAATTCCTTCTTACGCGTATCTGCATGGTCTCGGCGGTTAAACAGCCCCAGAGAAATATACATCTTCAAACGCCCCTTGGTGAACATGTACGCATCTTTTATCCCTGATGCCTTTAGCTCTGTGAGCGTTTCTTTTGCATCCTTCATCGTAGCGAGCTTTGGCAGAACAACCCAGAACCCCAAATGCTTTTGCCTTAAATTTTTTCTTGCAACAGCATATTTATCCACTTTATTAAACCAACGTGAAATTTGATCAGCCTGCTCAAAGCTACGGATAGGGCCTAATGTTTGACATTTATAACCGGCGAGTGAGGCTGTATACACCGCTTTCTTGATAGCTTGACCTGACGCATTAAAAATTTCATCCGTTAAGACTTGATCACCCCGCTCTTTAACTGTTGGTAACTTAGCTTCTGTTACCATTTTTTGATAGCTTGCTTTTTCTTCATCCGTTAACTCATTCAGCAGCTTTAACGGATGCTCACTCGGCTCAGGCGCACTTGTCTCCTCTCCGTCTGAACCCGTGTAACCTGCAAAAAACAACGCCAGGTTTAAAAAGAGTAACGCCAAAAATATCCACTTCATGTACTGCTAATTCCTCGAGCAAAATCATTTATAGAATAGTGCGATTGAGATAATAAGGAAACCATCCCCTTAAACAACAAGTTTGGTTGTTCGACAAAAGCATGATCTAAAAACCTTAAGCAAGGCTTTGCGCCACCTCCCGTTATTATAGGCAATAAATCCCCCCCAAGTGTTTGTTTATATTTTTTATAGAGACCGTTTAATGTTTCAGAGACCATCACTAACGAACCATTGGCTATCGCATCGCCTGTTTTAGAGGCCAGCGTTGAGTCCATATTATTTGAAACAACGTCCAATTGAGTTGCGCCTGAAATTAAACATTGTTGCATCAACGTAAAACCAGGCATAATCCAGCCCCCCAAATGCTGCCCCGTTGTATCCACAAAGTCGATGGTCAATGCCGTCCCAATATCAACTATCATACAAGGCTGCTGTTGGAAGTGAACACCATGAAGTGCCAGCCAACGATCCACGCCTAATTGGCTTGGGTTCGAATACGCATTAGTAATACCACAACATTTTTCAGTTGAAATAAATTGATACATTTGAACATCAAAACTTGCCTTTAATATTTTAATGACATGGTCATTCGAAACATTTGAAATAAAAACCTCATCAGGTGATAAGTCTATTTTCTGATTTAACTGGTATTCATCAAGCTCTGATACGGGGATGACTCGAACAACATCTATAGATGAGCTTTCCGCAAATTTTACATTTGTATTGCCTATATCAACCAACAGCTGGGTCATCTAGCGAAGCCTTAACTTTAATTTACTGTGAGTGATTACTTTTATTTGTTTATCTACAAACACTGAATAACCTCCATTTAAAGCAAGCCCTTTGCCAAGCCCTTGAAACTGAATGCCATTTTTTTCCCACACAACCGTCTTTCCGTAAAATAAGTCATGTTGATTCCAAGTATTAATAAAGCCTTTACTATCAGATGAAAATGACTTCAGCGCAAACAACATTGCACTAACAACCTTAGAACCTAACTCACTACGAGTAAGATTTTGTATTGTTGCACTACTACAGCTTTGCAGATCCACCCAGGGCTGTGAAATTTTATCTACTCCACCTGTACCCATACAAATATTAAGCCCTAGCCCTGCCACAACATAAACTTTATCCGCATAAACCGACTCAATGAGTAATCCAGCCAATTTTTTACCTTGCATAAAAATATCATTTGGCCATTTTAAATTTACAGGGAAACCGTATTCACCCAAAGCACTCACCACTGCCAAAGCTAAATACTGAGGTAACAAAGTAAGCTCCATCGGTTTCTGATATTCCCATAATATAGAAACATAAAGATTTTCCTTAGATTCAGAAATCCAAGGGCGGCCAAACTGCCCTCGACCTTGACCTTGTTCTTGTGCAATACAAATAGCGCCAGCGCCTAAAGTCTTATGATCAAGCAAATACTGATTTGTCGAATCTAGTTTTTCAAAATAATAAACTGCACTATAAGGAGCAAGTTGTAATGAAAGCAGGCGTTTAAAATCAGTTAACTTGAAAGGATCAAGAATCATATTTTATTTATCTACGATTTGACGAGCAACTAACCCAGTAAAGCCCATCACAACTTCGAAATGGGCACCATCCAATAGAGGCATATAAACAGAGTTACCATATATCGCATCAACCCAAGGTACCCATGACTCGTTATTATGTAGCCACTCCCATAAATCAATATCCTGCTCAAAATCAGATAAACTGTAAATATCTGGAAGTGTTGTTTGGGCTTTTTGTATTAAGCGATAACGTGAAGAGATCCGATCTAAACGATACATTGAGCTAAGGCCTAGTAAATAAGAGGGGCCTTTCCATTTAAGTACTTGCGTATCTATCTGCCACTCATCCCCATGCAGTAAAAAAGTGGTCGATTTATTTTCACGTTTAAAACTAACCTCAAAAGCATTACCTGCTTTCTCTATCGTGATTAATCCAACAAATTGCTCAGAGGTTAAACGGTGGTAAGTGTACAAGTTTGCCGATATAAAAAAAAAGGAAACGCCCAACAGTAGCCCTGACATACCAACTAGGCAGCGATTTGAACCACGAATATATTGACGGTTTCGCAGTTTTCGGACACCACTGATCAACAACCCAAGACTCAACAGTGTTAAAAAACTCAATATAAAAGGAACAACAATATCTGTATACGGCATAAATAACTGAAAAATGATCAAAGACTCATTGAAGATAGCATTTTTTGGTAAAAAAACGCATAAAAAAACCCTAATCAGGTATCTGATTAGGGTTTGGTGTTTAATGCCCGGCGGTGTCCTACTTTCACATGGGAACTCCCACACTATCATTGGCGCTGAACAGTTTCACTTCCGAGTTCGGGATGGTATCGGGTGGGT
>JABHGC010000252.1 GCA_018672285.1 Methylococcales bacterium | reverse complement strand
GGCTGATCGACTGCCCTTGCTACAGCTTCACGTTATTTGTTACCTCCTAACATGTGTAGCGCGGTTACAGGCTGTTGGTTAAACTTTTCCTGTGCTGGATTGGCCAGCTTGATTGCCTTAGCTTTGCTTGGCACACTCATTATTATCTCCTAAAGTGTCAGTAACGTGGTGTGCTTATGTCTTCCACGCTGCCTACTTTAGCCAGCAGATGTTAATCAACTATGTCCAAATCACAGCAATTTGTAACAGTGTGTAAATCCTAACGACGCCCTCGCGCTATTTTCATATAATGAGCAATAAGCACTAACGTGAAAAAACACTGGGCCGAACACGATGACAACACAACCACCCTCAATCCTAGTCGTAGATGACGACCCAAGACTCAGAGAGTTACTTCAGGAATACCTCAGCCAACAACCCTTTAACACGCACTGTGTCGAAGACGGTAAAGCCATGGACGATATCCTCGCCAAACAAGGTTTTGATCTGGTCATACTCGACATCATGCTGCCAGGGGAAGATGGCCTCTCGCTATGCCAACGTGTCCACAGTGCATACCCCAATATGGGCATCATCATGCTCACTGCCAAAGGTGACGAAATAGACCGCATTATTGGCTTAGAACTCGGTGCGGATGACTACCTGCCAAAACCTTTCAACCCAAGAGAGCTGGTTGCCAGAATCAAAGCGATATTAAGACGCAAAGATACAGCCAATACTCCGGTGAACACCCACCAAAATATCACCTTTGCTGAGTTCACCCTAGATACAGAGCGACGCCAATTAATCAAAAATGGGGAGGCTATCAACCTCACCACCGCAGAGTACACACTACTCAAAGTCTTCACCGAAAATGCCAATCGCCCGCTGTCACGCGACCAGCTCATGAGCCTCAGTAAAGGGCGAGACCACAACCCCTACGATAGAAGCATTGATGTGTTTATCTCTAGACTACGCAAAACAATCGAACCCGACCCAGGCAAACCCGTTTTCATTCAAACCGTATGGGGACATGGCTACGTCTTTGTCCCAAATGGGGACAAATCCTAATGCGCTGGCCAAAAACCACCTTTGGGCAAATGGGTTTATTCATTGCCAGCATATTACTCATTAACTTCATCTCATCCGGATTACTGGTGCGTACGTTCATGGTCGCACCCGGTGCAAAATATCTTGCCTCGACCATCGCAGGCCAAGTCATCACCGTGAGAACCTTGCTTAAAAATGACCAGACCCAACACATAGAGCGCTTTTATCAAAATGACACCTTAACCCTGCATAAACAAAAACCGGTATCAGAAGAACAACACACCCATCTATTTTTCATTAAAGAGCTTAAAAACCAGCTACAGCAACAGCTTGGAGATCAGTCTTCCATTGTGATTAGTGACACCCAACCTGAGCTATTATGGATCAAAGTCAACGACAGCAGCCCTTACTGGCTCAGCTTGCCACTGAGCATGGTCAACGCCAATGGCCCGATCTTAATCTCCGCCATCCTCTTGCTGCTGGGCATACTCTCTTTAGCAGGTGGCTTTGTGGTTGCCCGCAAAATAAGCCACCCAATCAAAGCCATTGCTAAAGCCAGCTTACAATTCGGCAAAGGCATGACACCAAACACCCTTCACCCAGAAGGCCCCGAAGAAATACAACAAATGTCCGCCGCTTTTAACCAAATGGTCACCGATGTACAGCAACTTGGCCAAGATCGAGAACTCATGCTCGCAGGCATTTCCCATGATTTACGCACCCCCATTACCCGGATTCGGTTAGCGATGGAAATGATGCAAGGCAATGACAAATTATTATCCGGCATGCTGCTGGATGTGGACGAAATGGAAGCCATCATCAACCAATTTATTCAATACAGTCAAAGCTTTGCCGATGAACCTTCCGAACAGATCAATTTACAACAACTCATCGAACCCACGATACAAAGATACCAAACACTCGGCCACACCATCACCACCGAATGCCCCAATGAGACCGCTTACTTAAAACCCAATGCGATGAAACTGGTGATCAATAATTTACTCGATAACGCCATTCAATATGGCCAACCGCCTTTTCACATTGAGGTACAAACCCTACCTGAAAAGCTTCGCTTTATTTTCACAGATCATGGCGAAGGGATCGGCAACCTAAACCCAGAAATGCTCTTTAAACCCTTCACTAGGAAAGACAAAGCCCGCAGCTCGCAAGGTTCAGGCTTGGGTTTGGCTAAAGTCAAAAGACTTGTCACCCTACATCAAGGCAAAGTATGGATGGCGCAACTGCAGCCTAAAGGGCTACAAGTCATCATCGACATTCCAACCGAAAAAACGGCTTAAAAGCCAACGAGACAGGCTGGTCGCACAGCACGAAAGGCTATACATTCCACTGCAGACAAGCGAAAATACTCAGCTCACTAATAAAAATAAGGCCCACGTTTGTCATGGAGCTAAACCCACCGCAACAAGAAGCCTCCGTTTATATCGACGGCCCATTACTCGTGATTGCTGGCGCAGGCAGTGGTAAAACCCGAGTCATCACCACCAAGATTACCCATCTCATCAAAGAGTGTGGATACGCTGCCAACAGTATCGCCGCCGTCACCTTTACCAACAAATCCTCCCGGGAAATGAAAGAGCGAGTCCGCCAACTCATCCCCTCCAAAGCCAGCCGAGGTTTAACCGTCTCAACCTTTCATCACCTTGGCTTAACCATGCTCAGAAAAGAGTGTAAATCCGTCGGCTTAAAGTCCACCTTTACCATTCTCGATTCACAAGACAGTTGTGACTTAGTCAAAGAACTCATTCGTGACTACCCGCTAGAAGCAGACACTGAAGCTAAGAAAATCCAGTGGAAAATCTCCAGCTTAAAAAATGACATGATCACCCCAGAACAAGCCATGGCCAATGCCAGCTTAGAATCAGACTATTTTATCAGTAAAGTGTATCACCGCTATCAAGAACATTTACAAGCCTATAACGCGGTTGATTTTGATGATCTCATTTTAAAACCAGTCCACCTGCTGCAAAATAATGTCGACGTACGAGAAAAATGGCAAAATAAACTCCGCTATTTATTGGTTGATGAATATCAAGATACCAATATGTCGCAATATGAATTGGTCAAACTACTTGCTGGCGTCCGTGGCCAATTCACTGTGGTGGGCGATGATGACCAATCCATTTATGCATGGCGGGGTGCAAGGCCTGAAAATCTTATGCGCTTAGCCACCGACTACCCGGCACTGAAAATCATTAAACTGGAGCAAAACTACCGCTCATCAAAAAAAATATTGCGCTCAGCCAATACCTTAATCGCCAATAACCCACATGCCATTACCAAAAATTTATGGAGTGATCTTGCCGAAGGGCCTGCAATACAAGCCGTTGTCTGCCAAAATGACGAAGATGAAGCCAAGCAATGCGTGTCCATGTTGCTGCATCATAAATTCAACAATCGATCAAAAAACAGTGAATACGCCATTTTATACCGCGGTAATCACCAGGCGAGAATACTCGAGAAATACCTACGAGAGTCGAGCATTCCCTATCTGCTTAGTGGTGGCACTTCCTTTTTTGCCAAAACTGAAGTTAAAGACATCATGTCTTACCTACGCCTGCTCGTGAATCCAGAAGACGACAGTGCCTTTTTACGCGTTATCAATACGCCAAGGCGAGAGATTGGCACCAGTACCATCCAAAAATTATCCAACTATGCCACGTCACGAAACTGCAGCTTATTCGCCGCCATCTATGAGTTTGGCCTAGAACAAACGCTAAAACCCAAAGCGGTCAGCAAACTGCGCCAATTCGGTGATTGGTTAAACCTGCTTAGCGACAATACCAAACGTGGTGATTTAATCGCCAACGTTCGGCAAATGGTCAGGGACATTGATTACCCTCTGTGGTGCGAAGAACAATCGGAGACACCACGAAAAGCCGAAGCCAAAATGGAAAATGTAGATGAACTCATCCAATGGCTAACCAGAATGCATGAAGACCAAGACAAAGACACCCTAGAAGATTGCATCAGCCACCTAGCATTGGTCGACATCTTAGAAAAACAAAATGAAGAAGAAGACGATGATGACCGTGTTTATCTGATGACGCTCCATGCCTCCAAAGGGCTGGAATTCCCACATGTGTTTATTGTCGGCATGGAAGAAGAAATTCTCCCCCACCGCAGCAGTATTGAAGAAGACAGTATCGAAGAAGAGCGCCGCTTAGCGTATGTGGGCATTACCCGCGCTCAAAAATCACTGACCTTTTTAATGGCCGCAAGAAGACGCATTGCAGGTGAGTTAAGGGAAAGCACACCCAGCCGGTTTTTAGATGAGCTACCCAAAGACGACATCGAGTGGATGGAAAAAGGCAAACCCTCGCAGCTTTCTGAAGAAGAACGTAAAAAACGAGGCCAAGACCACTTAGCCAATTTAAAAGCCATGTTAACAGGCGATTAAACCCAAAACACCTTTGGTTAATCACTTAACCAAAGGTGTTAATGTTCACTTAGACAATGAGGTATCTAAGGACAAGCAAATTGAATCAACTGCTTCGCTTCTGGGTCTGATACTGACAAACCCAAACAAATCAAACCAGACCCTTTCAACGTATACTGTTGCTTTTGAATATACGCTTCAGGCCCACCGGTAGGCTTAATGTAAGTGCCATTGGTGCTATGGTCCGTAATCACAAATTCATTACCAATCAACTCAATCTTTGCATGGTTACGAGAAGCAGTTGTTTCGATCACCGTTAAATCACTTTTCAGATCACGCCCCATCATCACTGAAGGTACAAAACTAGACACCGTCAGTTCACGACCTTCTAGCGTAATCGTAGCCTGCAGTAGCTTGTTATCAACCCGCCCTGCATCTGTTGAACAAGCAACAACCTCACCTGTTGGTGCCATGGAACTTGGGATTTGCATGGTCTTTGACAACATTGGAGACGGTGCGCCCAACATGGTTCTGTCATCATGCACCGCAGTATCTGGCACTGCAGTGACTGGAGGTGTTGCAACCGTGGGTGCTGCAGGTTGTACGCCTGCTGGAACTGGCTGTGCCACTGGCGCTTGTGCTGGGGGGGCAATCGGTGATTGCATGCCCAACATGGTTCTGTCTTCATTGCCACCTGCGTTTTGAGCTGGCGGAGGCGTTGCCGCAATCGGTGGTGGAGTCGCCACTGGTGGCGCTACGGGTGTTGCTGGCACACCTGTTGGCATTGGTTGTGCCACGGGTGCTTGTGCTGGAGGTGCTATCGGTGACTGCATACCCAACATGGTTCTGTCTTCATTGCCGCCTGCGTTTTGAGCTGGCGGAGGGGTTGCCGCAACCGGTGGTGGAGTGGCAACGGGTGGCGCTACTGGCACACCTGTTGGTATTGGTTGTGCCACGGGTGCTTGTGCTGGGGGTGCTATCGGTGACTGCATACCCAACATGGTTCTGTCTTCATTGCCGCCTGCATTTTGAGCTGGCGGAGGGGTTGCTGCCACAGGTGGCGGTGTCGCCACTGGTGTTGGTGGTACACCTGTTGGCATCGGTTGTGCCACGGGGGCTTGTGCTGGAGGTGCTATCGGTGACTGCATACCCAACATGGTTCTGTCTTCATTGCCTCCAGCATTGGGTGCTGGCGGAGGGGTTGCTGCCACAGGTGGCGGTGTTGCCACTGGTGTTGGTGGTACACCTGTTGGCATCGGTTGTGCCACGGGTGCTTGTGCTGGGGGTGCTATCGGAGACTGCATACCCAACATAGTTCGGTCTTCATTGCCACCACCCTCTGGTGCCGGTGGCGGTGCTGTTGCAACTGGCGGTGGTGCCACAGGCTGTGGCGGAACGCCTGTTGGCGCAGGCTGGGCTATCGGTGCCTGTGCTGGCGGCGCCATTGGCGACTGCATACCCAACATAGTTCGGTCTTCACTATCAGGAATCGCAGCGGGTTCTTGAGGGGTTGATTCCTCATTTTTGTCTTTATTTTTGCCTTTACCCTTACCTAAAAAACGACCCAGCATGGTTTTCACCTGTAAAAATGTTGTGGATTTTTGATCATTACCTAATCATAAAGTCTAGCGACAGAACCCAGACTATTCAAGATAGCGATGTGATTGAAGCACAGAAAGTATTCAAAAAGTGCGAAAGAACAAACCAAGCTGATCAATAGTGATTTGTTTTTAAATGATATTTTTTTAGCTAACCTACAGACTGTAATTTTTATATTATCACGATTAAAAAATCAGAGACATCTTATAAGGCTAAAGATACAAACAATAAATGCGCGCCTACCAAAGTAAACACGCATTTTTTGTAATGAACAGCAGGATAAGGCCCTACTGCATTTTACTGACACATATATTGAATCAACAATGAATGCTCAGTGATCGGCTGACCCAAACTAATCACACCAGAACCTTGCAATTGCACAGCTTGTTGTTTAATAAAGACGGCCTGGCCACCTGTTGGCTGAACATAAGTACCATTAGTACTGTGATCACTGATCACAAAAGTGCCATTATCAAACTCTACCCGAGCATGTTGCCGAGACGCAGTTTCAACGTTGACAATAAAGTCATTGTTTAAATCACGACCCATAACAACCACTGGCTGTTGCGCGCCAACGGTGACAGTAGTGCCCTGGAACGACAAGACTGTTTGAGTTGCGCCAACAACGGCAGTCACTCCATCACTCGCAACCGCTTGTGCCACAGGCGTATCATCTACTTTACCAGCATGCTCCGTCACAATTTCGATCATATCGACGTTATTACCACCATCACTCACACTACCAAGTGGTTTGGTTTGATAATCAACCTCTTTAATCGCATTCAATAAATCTTGCGATACAATAATTTGATTCGGTTTTGCACGGGTCACCATTTTTTTGGTGAGATCCATGACAGATCCAGACAACGTGCCCATATCAACATCTAATGGGCCATAGTGCATACCTAGGCGAATTTGTAATGGGACAACTTGAGTTGTTGAGTCTAACGCTTCTGAACCTGCAGCTGCACCACCCTCAACCTCTTCCATTAGTCGATCTAAAATTTTCACCGTTGCTTTTAATGCTTCACCTGGGTGCGAAAAAGTAATAAAAGCGGCATCATTCTCATAGGAACTGACGATGCCATCACTTTCTTGTGATACTTCAGTCACCACATCAAAGTAATGCTCAATTTGCTGACGTGTATGCCAGTCACCTTTGTCATCTTGTAAACCAACCATCCCTCGGATAGCAACAATCAAACGCGGCATTGGATTGGTTTGAAATACTCCACTAGTCATAATATTTAACCACTCTTAAATTAGGATTGTTGAAATTACGCGTCGATAACCATATTGGTTTTAGGCACTGAAACACACATGAGACAGTAACCATCATCGACAGGAGCACCAGGTTCTTGCAAGTATTCAACATCCCCTGACTTAACCGCTTGTTTACACGTACCACAGTTACCCGCACGGCAACCAGACTCAAGCTCAATGTCATTTTCTTCAGCAAACTCTAACAATGACGCCGCATCCGGATCCCAAGCCAATTTTTTCTCTGATCGTGCAAACTCAATATCAAAGCTGGCTGATTTTTCAGATTTCTCACCGCCAGCTGCAGGTGCCGCTTTCGGCTTAACCGAGGCAGGACCAAATGCTTCAAAGTGAATCTGTTTCTTCGGAACGCCCCACTCTTCAAGATCAGAGACAATAGAGTTCATCATTGGGCCAGGGCCACACATGTAGTAATCGTAGTTTGAAGAAGGTAATAACTCTTTAAACAACTCGACACTCACACGCGCTTTATGGTGATAATCTTCACCCATAACGTCATCAGCATCGGGCCGTGAGTAACAAATGTGCATGTGAATATGATCATGCTCAGCGGCAATACGTTCTAAGTATTTTTTCTGGCAATGCTCACTACCAGAACGTAAGCCATAGAAGAACCAAGTTTCACGTTTACTACCGCTTTCGATAATTTGGTTAACCATACTTAAAACAGGTGTTAAACCAATACCACCACCGATGAGTACCACAGGAAAATCTTCTTTGGTCTCCATCCAGAAATGACCACTTGGGCATTTCACATCAATCACATCGCCTACTTTCACACTCTGGTGAAAGTAACTAGAACCTAAACCTGCAGGGACATCCATTGGCGCTTTCGTTTCACGATCCATTGGCGGCTCGAGTCGCTTCACAGTTACTCGATAGTAATCAGGGTTAGGGCTATCCGATAATGAATAACAACGTGTAATTGGCTTTTTCTTACCAGGAACAGGAAACATAAAGGTTAAGTACTGACCAGGGTGAAAAGAAGGCAATGGTTTACCGTCGTGAGGTACTAAATACATTGAACACTGATGATCAGCTTCTAGTACTTTACCTTTGACAATAAACTTACGCGTGCCCTGCCAAGAATTATCCGCAATGGATTGAGACTTGTTTGCCTCTATCCGGATTAACTCCACTTGGGATTTCAACCGTGCTTGATATGCATCTTGACGGCTGGTCATTTGGAACATTGAAACAAACTGTTTCAATGCTACCAACACCACATAGAGTCCAATAGCACCCAATATTGCAATTGAAGAAAATTCAATTACGAGATCGAGCAGGTCATGCAGATTAAAATCACTCATTCTTGTTTCCCCTGTTTCACTTCACCCTCTTCTTTATCTTTTATCTGTTTTACCAGTGTCTGAACATCTTTCATTCGAGACCCTTTATGGTAAGTATGACAAATCTGACAATCTGTGCTCACCACACCTTCACGGTGACACTGACCACAGGTCTCTTTCGGAATCGGGCTAAAGTTACTAACGTATTTGCTTGGGTCTAAGTCTAGACCATCAAAGTACTCAGCATATTCAGCTTTCGAATCGATTTTATGACACGTTTTGCAACTCTCATTAACCCCTAACAAACTGATATGAAACTCATGTTTGAAGTTGGTGTGAGGTCGCGCAGCTTGCCCTTCATAACGCCACATATTCTTAACCGCAGCTTCTGAGTATGGTTTAGGCGTTGCAATTGCATGACACTTCGCACATTTACCAGGGCCTTCTTTACGATCTAAGAAAGAGGCATAAGCCGATTCAACCAACTCACGAGACTCATCATCTTCTGCAACCGTTGCTCTAAGCTTAATTAAATGCTCTATCCAAGCTCTTATCACAGGATCAGCATGGCCAGTCGGCTTGTATTTCAAGGCTGAGACATCGGCTCTCCACCCAGCAATACCTGCTTCCTCTATGGCTTCACCGCTTAATGCTTCATATTCCGCATTCGTCACCCAAGCACAAGCCGCTTGCTTCACTTGCTCCGGTGCAAGACCTAATAACAATGTACTGTTAAAGCTGTCTTCTTCACCTTTCAGCTTTTCAATGAAAGGCACAATACCTTCTGCAGCCATCTGAGCCATTAAGTCTTGAACAGGTTCAGCGTATGCATCTGGATCATCAGCAACCACTTTTAATAGCAGTGCCGCTAATGCAGGTACTTCTTCACCGTTAGCAATTGAACCATCTTCTACCAATTCAGCTAAACGACCTTTTGCTTCACCTTTCTGCTCTTCGGTTAAACCACACAATTCAACAATGTCATCAAGCTCAATACTTGACTCACCCATAATCGGTAACTCAAATAAGACCATGTCCGCTTCTGGTATTTGTGATGCATGACAACTTGAACAGACTTTCTTATACGGCCCAGGTTTTACTTCCCGCGTCGCTTCAGAAATTTCGTGACAACTCGTACAAACCGGTGCTTTATCCTTATATTTAGCCTTCTCAAAATGTTTATTAAGATGCCCATTATGGTTAAAGCGTATGGTGTTTGGCACCTGGTATGGGAAGTTCGCCGCAAAATCCGGATGTTGATTCGGGAATGTGGTGAATTTCTTCTGGTGACAACTTGCACACTGTGCATTAGACAATGACTTCAAGTCATGATCTTTGCCTTTATGCTCGATATGACACTTAGTACACTCCAAATCCCCTAAGTCTTTAGACTCAGGATGTTTCTTATTAGGAAACTGGGTGTTATGCGTTTTTCGATCATGTTCAGCAAAGGTATGACACTGCAAGCACTTGCCCGTAATGTCTTTTTCATCAAGTGCGGCTTTAAGCCAGCCATGCATGCTTTCGCCATTATCTTCATGGCAAAGGTGACAACCTTGACCTTGCGTAAAGCCTTCATGCAATTCAGATAACTCACCCGCATTAACCATCAAGTTTTTAAACCTGCCCGGTGTATCACTGAAAGTCGACGTTAAGGCAATTAGAGCCACAATAAAGGCAATGGCCATCCACACAATACGACCACGAAACTCTCTTAAGCTCCGTTTAGGTATGCAAGGTGGGCGGTGATTTGGACAAGTCCCATCAGGCCTTGCACCATGATCGCAAGGACCACCGGCACGCATTGGCCGGCGACACTCAAAACGATCACCTTTCTTAGTGGGTTCACACTCATATTCCCCACCACATTTACCTTTTCCATTAGGCCCATTCGAACAGGCGGTTCCCCACCCGGCTGAACGTCCACAACGAAACTTCGAAGCAGGCCGCTCGTAAGGGCTTTTATCTGCATTAAAACGATTCGGATCATCAATCATAAGACAATTACATTCACTAAGGTTAAGTGCCAAATTCCAACTAGAAGTGCGCCTGCAGCAATAGGTACATGCAGCATCAACCAAAGCTTCAATAAGCCTTGTGCGTAGTAGTGGAAATCAACTTTTGATTTTTGTTCGGCCAATGTTCTGACCTTATCTAGAAACTCATTTTCGGTTTTATCAAGATACCGGCGAGCATTGGCACAACGATGTTCTATCCAATGATCACTCTTACCTCTGCCCCATAAATGGCTCATCATGAAACGAGGTCTTCTAAAGAACCAATCAAACGTTTCAATGTAAAGCTTACCAATGGTCTCTGAACCTGTTGCCGCAGTACAATCTTTAATCACTTGCTCTGCTTGGTTACGAATAGCAGATAACTCATCAGGTACACGCTCAAAGATCACTTCAGTTTCAGATAAATTAAGTTGTGGTGGATACAATTTTTGTAACAGCACACCCCAAATGCCCGTTAGCACGACACCATAGAATAATGCGGTGAGTAACTGCTCATACACGCCTGCTGGCCACATTGTTTTGGTGTGCAAAAAGAACACACCCATAACAAAAACACCAATCACAACATGTGCATATTTCCACCAAGCAACCCGAACAAATGAGACAACGGACATCCGCTTTCTCATCTTGAGCATGGCTAAGAAAATCATTGAACCTATTAAGGTATAACCCGTCACTTCACCGGTAGGGATCAATTTTTGTGTTGAATCCCATACCCAGAAACTTAAGTAAGCGAAAGCAATAATGGCCAAAGACCACAAACTGAAGTTCTGAAAAGAGGTATTTTTAGAGTGTAAAACCTTCGCCTCAGGCCCTCTATTACCAGCACTGTTAAAACGAGATCTGAAATCGATCCGTGATAACGCACCATGTGGACAAGCTTTAACACAGTTTGGCCCACCTGGGTGTTGGTAGCAGAAATCACATTTGGTTGATTTTTCAATGGGCTGTAGCGTGACAGGGTCAAGCATTCGCTTGCCCTTGCTGTCTTTAATCTCAACCTTACGAATATTTTCATAAGGACAAGCGGCCACACACGCACCACAACCAATACATGTGTCATCATTAATGACAACAACACCCGCTTGTTGATTACGATGAATCGCCCCTGTTGGACAGCCAATCATACACACGGGGTCATTACAATGCTGGCAAGAGTTAGCCACCATCCAATGATCATGAATTCGGCCATGGCGAACAAAGCGAGGGTTACCCTCATGTGATGCCGCACAGGCACGTACGCAATCATCACAGCGAACACACTTATCTAAATTAATGACCATTGTTTTGGTGCCATTAATAAAGCGCTGCTCAACCGCCCACTCAAGAAATGCTGCTTCTGTAAATTTACCTTCCGAGTTTAAATCAAAACCGGATGGCGGTTGTTTCATGTTCGGGAAAATAACTTTTTCAATAATATGGGTTGGAATCCGTAAAATATGGACATAACCCAAAACCGTTAATGCGGTTCTTAAAGGCTGTATTTTGTTGTCTTTCCAACCTTCATACATTTCACATAAGCCATGGTATTCACCCGACTTAAGGTAAGTAATCGTTTTTAAGCCATTACCTAACTGTGAAGATACCCGCGCCATACCAGAAATAATTAAGATTAAACCATCCGGATGGTCATCAATCGCTCGTAAGGGTAGCTCAGGTTCTTTCCCACCTTTGGCTTTCGTTTGTTTGTATTTAACGTGCCAATCGTAGCTGCCAATCGTTTCAAACTGGGTATGGTCTGCAATTAATTGAATGGACTGATCATCTAACTTCTCAAACAGATCACACTCACGCAGATGTGTAACCAATGCCTTCCGGTGATAGCTAGCTTCAGTACTGATCCGCCAACCTTCATCGTACTTACATACATCTCGCAGCCCTTGCCACTTAATTTCAAGTACCGTAACTTCAGTTTCTGCAATATGGGTAATGTTATGAGGAACACGACCAATCGCTGCCGCCTCGCCAAAAAGCGTCCCCTGACCTGCCCGTTCTAAACGAGGCTTGCCATCTCCACCCATTTCACCTTTAAGGCGCTCAAATTCTTTTTCATTGATTAAGGTAAAGTCTTTACCTTGGTCACTAACAACATGACCTTCTTTTAATGCTGAATAACGCCTTACATCACGCAATTCAGGTACAAAATTGGGAAAGAACAACTCTTTAAAAAGCTTAACCGGGCCTTTTTTTCGTTGTGCTAAGCGGCCGAGATATTTCGATGCAATGGCATCAGACATATCCGAGCGGATACTACCTTGTAAGAGTAAAAATGCCGAGTTTCCATAATCACCTTGTCGCACAATAATAGATCGTGCAGGATAACGAACAACTCGCATATCATTTCGAATAATGCCATCAAGCGGCATGTGAGCAGGAAACCGGCCACTGTCTATTGCAGTAACTTCCGGTCTTGCCATAACCATTTCTAGATCCGACTCAAGCATGTCTGGATCGAAAGGAACATCCCAACGCTTTGGGCGATCTAACACAGCTGTTTCAGCCATACTAACCCTTTGTAACTTAATATTTAGAGAGAATTTAATGAAGATTGCATGGGGATCACCCAACTGCAACTAAGAACTGCCATCAATTATTATTATATTGTAGTCACAATTATCATTATGACCACGGTAAAACTAAACCAGAGCGGTTTAATTTTCAAGCCTTATTGCTAAGGCTTTAAACTTTAGAATACAGGAATATTAACAGCCAACTGAGAGCTGAGACTTAGGCTGTTCAGGGATCTCAAACTCTTCTACTGCACCGCCATCCACAGCAGGTTCTGTTCCTGCAGGATCACTACCTGTTGGCTCTCCGCCTGCTGGATCACCTCCAACGGGCTCACCGCCGGCACCGTCCCCACCAACAGGGTCACCACCAGTTCCATCTCCACCAGTAGGATCACCTGCTGGGTCTCCGCCAGTACCATCTCCACCGGCAGGATCACCCGTAGCGCCGTCACCAGCTGGGTCTCCACCAGTTCCATCACCGCCAGGTTCACCCGTCGCTTCAGCCCCCCCTGCATCACCTTCACCTGCAGGTTCTAAGCCACCTTCTGAATCTGTACCACCCTCAGCTGCAGGGTCTTTTCCGTCACCGCTTCCATCACCGCCAGCGGGGTCTTTTGCCTCACCACCACCTTCAGCATCTCCTGTACCATCACCACCTTCGGCATCACCAGATTGCTCTCCGCCTTCAGCGTCTGCAGGCTTTTCTCCACCCTCTGCATCACCAGAACCGTCGCCACCTTCGGCATCACCTGAACCATCTCCGCCTTCAGGATCTCCAGATTTTTCACCACCTTCTGCGTCTCCAGATTTTTCGCCACCTTCAGCATCACCGGAACCGTCTCCGCCTTCAGCGTCCCCAGATGTGTCACCACCTTCAGCATCACCGGGGCCATCTCCACCTTCTGCGCCATCGGCTGAAGCTGCATCTCCACCGGCAGCATCTGCTGGTGCCTCAACAACTTTACCTTGACCTTTATCTTCAGCTTGTTGTTGGTCAGCCTGAGCATTCCCTTTTGCTTTAGTTAACGCACCTTTAGATAAAGCACCTAACGAAGTATTGACTGTTGGCGTGATTTTTTGCATTTGTTTTGCTAAACCAAAACCCGGATCCAATTTGGTCGCTTGCTCAAACGCTTGAGATGCCGCTTTATAATCCCCTTTATCTAACGCATCGAGACCCGTTGAAAAAGAAGTGAACGCCTGAAAACTGGTTGTTGGAATTTTATTAATAGATTCAATAACTTGAGGTGGAAGCGACTCAACGTTTACACCCACTTTCGTCAATACCTGCTTGACCATTTGCTTTTGAACTTTAAACAGACCTTTTAGATTACCCGACTGGGAGAATTTGCCTACTTGAGTACCCAGTTTTGCATCAAAAACGCCTGCATCAATCTTAATCGTAGGGAATTTCGACTCTGCAAATGCGGATTGGGCGCATAAAGCCACTGATACCAGTAAAAATTTATGTACTAAAGCAGAAACTCGCATGTGCATCCTCGTTCATTATCTACACGGGTAATGATTCATCTATCGGCAATTGGTCAGCATTCTGTAATGCGCCTAAATACTCTTAGAAAACGTCACCCAGATTCGACCATCTTTCTTTTTATCACTCACAAGAGCAACCGCTGTTCCAGAACGGCCGTTATGGCGATAGGGGTAAGCCCAAATTAAATCTAAATTATATTCATTTTTAAACGTTACATTCGCACCAACACCATAACTTGTCAGTGTTTCAGTGTCTTTAAACCCAGCGGCAACCACTTTGCGGTAAATAGAACCGTGATCTAAAAAGACTTTAAAGCCACCCGTAATATCTTCGTTCCAACTGACAAATCGACGTGCTTCAATTTGAGTAAAGTAACCATAGTCACCCCTGGTCTCTGAGGTTGGGAAGCCTCGAATACTACCTGGGCCACCAATACCAAACTGAGTCAGGTCCATTTGCGGGTCAATACTTGCCGCCCCTACAAACCGAGTAAATAAACTCCAATTAGGAATGATCGCTCTTTCGTGGCTAATGTCTAAATCGAGCCTGCCATATAATGAATTGTTGTTTAGACCGTCTCTGTTACGGTGACCGTTGTGGCTAAATTTTACGGTTAAGTTGGTAAAGGACTGGTCTTCATGTACGCGACTCCCCACCATTGACCACTCTAAAAATGTCAAATTAGGGTCAAAAGCACCTACTTTTACACCGGCCTGCCGAGTTTCAGAGGTTTGACTTACAATCGCAACAGAGCCTTGAACATTATCCTTACGAGAGCGAATAAACGGGTGAGTTACTGATATCTTTAAATTGGTTGAAGCACCGTCAATATCTAAGTCTTTAAAATCATGCCCGAGCGTGAAGTTTGCTGACGAATAATCTATGCCAACTCTGGTGCCATCTTGGAAGATTGGGAAGTTATAGCCAATCTGCCAGTTTTTTAGCAAATCATGTTCCGTATGGGTGTGACCAACGGTTAATGCATCACCAATCCCAAAGTGGTTATTGGACGTTATGTTTGCGGTTGTACGCCAGATACCAATGGCATCAGAGCCTGCATTATCAATTAATATTAAACCCTCGTAAGGGCTTTCTTCAGTATTAAACTCAACCTCAACCGTACCCTGCTCTTTACCTGGTTTGATCAAAGACCGCGCGGTTAACCCTGGTAAACCATCTAATAATAAAACTTCTCGTTCTAATGAAGAGAGTTTAACCGCTTTGCCTGGTGCAATTTGGTCTAGTTGATAAGCCAACATATCGTCTGTGTATTTGGTATTGCCATTGAAGGTTAATTTTTCAACAATACCCTCACTGATCTGCAGCCGGATAGTACCACCCGCTACTTTTTGCGCCGGTACTGCCGCAGTCGCAAGCGAATATCCAGCATCTCGATAAAATTTGGTCAATTTATCCGCAACCGCATAAACCTCTTTCAAAGTCATGGAAGTCCCTTCAAATTCAGCAACTTGAGGGTGTAGCTCTTCCTTTGTGAAGATGCTATTACCTTCAATAACGAACTCATTTACCTTAATTTTTTTCCCGCCGGCTTTAACTGACTTCTTTTTGGGCGGAGATTTTTGCTGTGTTGCATCAGCATCTTTTGTCTTAAACACATTTTTTTGTGTTTTCAAATTGTCTTGAATTTGACCTGCAGTTGGGACATCTACAGCAAAGGCAATGCCTGCAACACCAGTGGACATCACTATGATGGTTGCAATTTGTCGTGATAAAGGCTTGAGTTTCATACTATCGGCTTCTTATTATTGTTACGGTTTTTCACACTCGCTTCCCTTAAGGATAGACAATTTTCATACACCAGTAACAAGATTAATTAAATTTTTATTCCAAAATCGTATAACATATCGATCTAATGATAACATTTTACCCATTCGAGGGAAAATTACACTAATATAGTAGGTATACACTTATTAAAAGTAGGACGAAACATGGCAAAGCAACTTCGCACCACTCTCGGCTGTCTATTTCTTTTGCAAGCAAGCTCAGCCCTCGCGCTCTCTACAGCACCAGACGTAGCGAGTTATTCTATTAAAAATGCCATCTCAGGAAAATCAATCGGCTCTACTCAGTCTTGCCTCAAGGGCACCACAATGTATTCAAGTACAGCCAAGCAAGGACAAAAATTAGCGTCAACCGATAGTATTTTTAACAACGCAATTTTTGCAACCAATCAAGATAGTCGTTGCTTATTAAAGTTAAAAAATGGTGACAAAATTACGCTGGGTAATAATACGACCATCAAAATTAACCAGTCTGGCAACAACCACACACTCACACTGTGGTCTGGTAGTGTCATCACCAACATCACCAAAAAACACAAATGGTCAGTATTAACCAACCAAGGCGATGCGACTTTAAGTACGGGTAAGTTTGCATTAAAATCGCGGTATCAATGGGAAGCTGATTTAGTCAGCTACAAAAGCAATGCCAAGTGGTCATCTCCAGAGGCCTCCCTTAAAGGCGGTTACATCTTAAAGGTGAGAGAAGGTAAAACCGAACAACTGCCTCTGAATAAAAAAATCAAACAAATCATTCAGCAAAAGCTCAGCCCTGAGCACCCTCTCGTTGTAGAAGCCCTCAACAATTTTAATTCGAATAAACTAAAGCAAGCCAAAGCAAGCTTTACCCAAGTTCAAAAAGATTTTCCAAATAATGCCGAAGCAGCTTACTACCTAGGTGCTATGGCGCTCAAAAATAAGCAGAATAAAACAGTCGTGAAACAATGGGAAAAATACGCAAAATTAGAACCTAAAAAAGCTGCTGAGCGAGACGTCATTCGCAATTTAACCGTCATAAAAAATAAATTAACCAACGATCAAGTTAAAAAAATGGTCAATAACGAATCTTTCTATTCAAACGAACCACCTGAGCCAGGCACCGTTGCTGTTATGCCTTTTGCCAATAAAGGCAGCAAAAAATACAACATTATTTCTAAAGGCATCACTGCAATGGTCATCACTGACTTGTCAAAAGTACCCGGTTTAAAAGTGCTTGAACGTGAAAAAATACAAAAAATTATTGATGAGATAAAACTTTCTCAAAGCGGCCTAGTAGACGGTGAAACCGCGGTAAAAGCGGGTAAAATCATGCGTGCAGAAAAAATGGTTGAAGGAAGTTACAGTATTTCTAAGTAAAAATTGACCGCGTTTTGCGCTTTCAATTTCCTGAACTTATATATCGGTGATATAATGCTCGCCATTCGAAATTTCGAACATTCATTTTCTAGGGGGCTACGTGAGTCAAGACACTGCATATGTTAAAAGTTTTATTTTATCCTTTATGGCCTTAGCGGTCATGGCTGTTGTTTCATTTAAAATTGGTATTAGTGGTGAACCATTAAAACACCATGCATCAGCAAAAAGCGTCTCTCCTGCGACTGCAGAAAATAGTGATGTCTTAGCGCCTGTTGGTAAAATCGCCATTAAATCAGCTGCTGGTACAACAACTGAAGCTGCTGCCACAACTGCACCTGCAACACCTGAAAGCATCTATAACAGTGCATGTTCAGCTTGTCATGGTTCTGGCGTGTTAGGCGCACCTAAATTCGGTACTGCTGCAGATTGGACACCACGAGTTGCACAGGGTATGGATATTTTAGTAAAACATGCGATTGATGGTTTTAACGCCATGCCACCTAAAGGCGGTCAAGCGGCTCTTTCTGATGATGAGATTAAAGCTGTTGTTCAATACATGGTTGATAGCACAAAATAAAACGGACTGATATCAGTTCTTCATAACAATTTAGATGGGAGTTCTCACATCTAAATTGTTTTTGCTTTAGCCAATAATTGAGCAATTTTTGAATCTTTTTTTACCGGCTCAATCATCAATACATGCGCCATATTAATTTCAGTATACTCTGGCTGATGCAATTCATTATTTCTATTCACTAACTTCTGGCTAACCACCTGCGTTTCTGGGTCTATTTTAGACTGCAAATAATACACAAAACCAAGCTTCAACTTCGCTTTATCCATTGTGGCTACTTTACCCACAAACACTTGGCTATTACTTAACGTCACAAAGTAAAAAGACTGTTTATCACCCATTGCCCACAGTGTTTTCGTCTCATCATTATGCTGGAAAATAGTAATCCCTAACAAAATAATGGTAACCACTATGCCAAAAAGAATACCTGAGGTAATCGCAATACGATACATAACGACCTCTCTTTAATGTTGATTATTCTGCACATGTAGATTCAGTAAATGTTGAAAAGTATCTAATGACCAAAGGTGCTGGTATATCACCTCTAGATACCCTTTTTTAGCTAAAGCCGCTAACTGATCACCATTCAACTGATTCAATTTTTTACGATTAACGACCATAAACCCTGATAACGAAAATTCCTGCATACCTTTAGGGCTAATTTGTGCTTGCACAGGTTCAAATAAATCTAATCCTTTTAGCGCATAACAAAACTGCTTTGTCGCTTCTACTTGCGCTTCATATTCTTTCAAAAAATTAATATGCTGTTTTAAACTGGCACTTTGCTCACCCTGCTTGGTAAACATCAGTTTTCCTACTGTTTTATCTTTTTCTAAGGATCGATAATCCTCATCCAGACAAACAGTAAACGTTTTACCGTCATCAGCCGTCGCTAAAATAAATGGGTACCTTCTAACATAAGCTGGAATATACGTTTCAGCTAACCACTCACCTTCTCCACTGACAAATAAATTACGGTCTTTTTCTAAACCAACTAATGCAACGCTTACTAATGTATCTGCTGACTCGCTAAACACAATAGGGTAATGTCGTGCTGCTAAACTAAACTCTAACTGCGTTAAGTACACTAAATTAGTCTGGCTCGCAAAACTGAAGTTTAGCGGCTCAGGAACGCGCCATGCATGGTGAGTGTCTTGCTTTAATGCTGCAACATTTTTGTAAAATAGGGGTAATGGTGTTTGGTCGCTCATTGGGTACTCTTTTATTTTTATAATTGACTAAAATTATAGCATATACAAAACGACCAATTCTCAGAACGACAATTGTTGCTAGACGAAGGTGTTTTAATCAGCTATATAAAGGTAAGGTAACCTAATTTTTAGGAAATAATAAAAAAGATGCAGGACTTAAAAGAAGTAAAACAATTATGCCAAGCACACGTTGCAGGTGAAATTGATCTTGAAACATACCGCGATAAGCGATCACAGATATTAGACCTTCTTGTATCTAACTCAACTCCACCCGTTAAAAGATCTGCGGACAATACCATTCCAAGTAGTACATCTGCTGATGTTATGGCATCAAATGATCAGGAAAAGCCGGGTATTTTGAGCAATTGCTCAGGTATGAAACTCATGATCTGTAGCTTAATTGGCATCACTGTGATTGTAGGATTAGGATATTTTGGCTATACGCAGTTTTTAAAATAAACCGCTTCACTCTATAAAAGAACTGACCACAGTAACATTATCTGTTGTTTCCAGTTTCAGTGCTTCGCTCACTAAACGATCACACACCATATCTGGACTCTGAGAGTAGTCTAAAGCAGACGCTAACTTGTCTGTTGATACAAAGCCATGTAAACCATCGCTACAGATAAGGTACTTATCCCCTGGTGCCATGACTTCAATATGGGTATAAATTTGAGCTAACTCAGGATCCTTGCCCATTGCAGCTGTTAAGATGTTTCTATAAGGGTGAACTGCAGCTTGTTCTTCGTTTAAAATACCCTTTTCAAGCATAGACTGAACCATCGTGTGATCTGGCGTTAACTGCGTAAACTCACCATCACGCAACCTGTAAACTCGACAATCACCCACATGAGCAATTAAACAATACTTTGCAAAAAGCACTAAAGACGTCAGTGTTGTACCCATTCCTTGATAAATAGGGTTACGCTCCCCTTCTGAAATAACGGCATCATTAATATCCCGAAATATATTTTCCATGCTGGTACAAAATGATTTTGTCGTTTGAGGCTTACCACCTAACTCCCTAATCTGAGCGGCGAGAAGTTCACACACCATCCGACTCGCAACTTCACCATGATTATGTCCACCAATACCATCTGCAACAGCTAACATAGCGCCATCATGTGGTGCTGCAGTTGAACGAGGTTTTAAACGCCACTCAATGAAGGAGTCTTCATTATGCTCTCGCCCACATCCAATATCGGTGCGGGAAGAGACTTTAATCGGCCAAAGTGATGACATTAGTAACCTTATTTACCAAATATAATGTCAGGGCCAGTGTGCTTACGCTGGGACTCTGATCCTGAAAAAGGTGCGAAAATGGAGCTGGTCGGTTTTTTTTGTAATTTTAACTGTAGCGATTTTAAGCCTTCATGGCTGGGATAAACACGTAACCCTTTTTTGACTAACGATAGACTTGCAGTACGATCATCAACACTCAGTCTAACTTTAGCTAAAGACTCTAGCTCATCTGCTATTTTTCTTAAACCCTGTTTCGCCGCACGGTTACTAGGGTCTATGGTGAGAATTTTCTGGTACATATCATAAGCATCTTCTTTCGGCCCAATGAGTTTCAACGCTTGATGATATTTTTCTGCTCGTGACAGCAGTGATGAAATTTCGGACTGACGCTGGTTATTGGCATCTGAGAGCGACCGTTGTTGGGTTACAGTCTGCTTTAACTCGGAAAGTTTAGAGTCATCAGGTCTCATTCGAAGGCCTTTTTCAATTGATGCTAAACTCTCATCATATTTTTTTTCTCGAAATAAACTTTCTGAATGATTATAAAGGTGCCTAGAGATGTCTTCTAAACCCTTTTTCGCCTCATACGAATTAGGGTCGACTGCCAATACTTGATGATATATATCGATTAGTGACTGACTTTGCTGATCCGATTTTTTCAACTTTGTAGCAGACGATAACAAAGCTTGAATTTTAGATGCCTTTAAACGCGCATTTTTCTGCTCACTTTGCTCGGCTTGAATTTGTTCAGACAATGACGCCAGCTGCTGATTATTTTTATCAATGAGTAACCCTTTCTTAACCATTTCCGACGCATCTATCAATTCATCTAATAATTTTAACTTTTGGGCTTCAGAAAAATATTCATTGGTGAGTTTAGTTCGTAAATTTAAAGCAAATGTGTTTTGTGGATCTGAGGTTATCGTGTCACGTAACATTTGTATTAATGCATCTCGTTCAGCAGAGTCAAACCTTGTCGATAAAAACAAGTGCGTCATTTTGTTTTCTTTTGACTCTTCTACGACCTCTGTAGTTGTCACATCTGGATTAACAGACGGTTTAACAGGTGTATTGTCCACTTTTTTTGTTATTAGCATTTTTTGTTTTAACATTTTCTGCAGTGCAACCAATCGAGTATCATCTGCGTGATGAATCAGTGCAAAGGACATCACACTATTTGCACTATCAAATGCTTTTGATTGCATATTAGCCTCTATGACCTCAAGGTATTGTGCTATCAAATCAAATTCAAGCGAGGCTATTAAGTCATGATTTGGATGTTGCTTTTCAAAAACCGCATACTCTTTTTCTAAAACTTTAAACGCCTGTTTTGTTTTAACATTAGCCAAGTTAGTAAATGCATTTGGTATTTGAACTTCAACTGACTTAGGCACATCTACAGGCTGAGCCACAACAGTACTTACCGTCTTAACGGGTTGATTTTTTTTCTGCTCCAACCAATAGTCGTAACCTAAATATCCTCCACCAGCAAGGCCTGCAAGTACAACTAAAGAACCAATAATTTTAACTGCTGATGAACTTGAGCCTGAAACAGGGTCACTTGTGCTAGAACCAATGCTCGTTAAACCCTCTGTTGGCTGGCCTTTTGAGCTGTGTGCAGGACGAATACACGTTTCTTGAAAAAGTGCCTCCCTATTATCAATCGCATCAATAAGATCTTTGGAGGTCTGAAATCTTTCATTAGGGTCTTTGGCTAATAATCTATCTATAATAAATTGGTATTGAGTTAAATGAGGCGGTAACTGTGGAATGGCATCATTCACATGCTTCATCAAAACAGCAATCGCCGTATCCGCTTTAAATGGAACACGACCAATAAACATTTCATGCAGCACAATACCCAAACTATATAAGTCTGCCCTGCCATCAGCGACCTCACCCTTTGCTTGCTCAGGGCTCATATAGCTTGGCGTACCCATAATTAACCCAGTTGAGGTCAATTCTGAACCGGTATCTAAAACAATTTTTGCTATACCAAAATCCGTTAAAATCGGTGTGCCATCTTCTCTAAAAAGTATGTTCATCGGTTTAACATCCCGATGAACATAGCCTTTTGAATGTGCAAACCCTAAACTTAAAGCAACTGACTTAATGATCTCTAAAGATTCGTCTGCTGTAAGGCCAGCTTGAATGCGGTCTTTTAAACTTCCACCATTTAGGTATTCCATCGCAATATAAAAGTGACCATTCGCATTACCCATATCAAAAACACCCACAATACTAGGGTGCGTAAGCTTCGCAATGCTTCTGCCTTCTCTTATAAAACGTTCTTCAAATTGAGCATCATCACCAGTCACTTGTGAAGCCATTATTTTTAATGCAACTTCACGATCTAACGCTTCCTGGACAGCCAAATGCACAGTGGCCATACCACCAGCACCAATCTGGCGAATAATTTTATATCCAGGAATCTCTAATGCCATTTTCTACTCATACCTATAAATAATATTACATGATCAGATAGTTACTTATAAATTTAGCCTAACAACTGTCTTCTGAACAGGCTTAGAGCAAAATACTAAGCATAAAAAAACCCTAATCAGGTATCTGATTAGGGTTTGGTGTTTAATGCCCGGCGGTGTCCTACTTTCACATGGGAACTCCCACACTATCATTGGCGCTGAACAGTTTCACTTCCGAGTTCGGGATGGTATCGGGTGGGT
>JABHGC010000143.1 GCA_018672285.1 Methylococcales bacterium | reverse complement strand
TCAGGTGTTTATAGGTCATATTGGCCTCTGTAATGTGTTTGGTAGCTTATTACTTTACACCTGAGTCTTACTTTACTCTATAGGTGTTTTTATTTAGCTACGACCAGAGGTCATGCACTTATCATACGAATTCAGGACAGTCAACTATCGTTAATACACACTTAATTATCGGAGTTTCTTTAAGTGCTTTTTCTTTACCAGCCATCACCTGCTGCTGGTCGCGCCATTTGTTCGTGACATTGATAGCAAGTGATATTATCCCGCTCTATGTATTCGTGTAATTCATCCATCACGTCTTGAGGCTTATATTCTGCCGGTAATGCATGGGAGATGCCTTTGTGACAGTCAATACAGGTTTTATCCCACTTAGCAGCGTTGGCATGAAATATTTGCGCTTTTGTACTTTGATCTTGCAGAGACATGTGTTGGAAATCGTGACAATTACGGCACTCACGAGAGTCGGTCGCTTTCATATCTTGCCAAACATGCTGTGCTAAAATATGCCGTTTTGCGTTAAATTTTTCAGGCGTATCAACACTGCCCAACAACTTATGGAATACTTCATTACTCGCGCTAATTTTGCGAATTAACATCGGGTACCAAGCTTTTGGCACATGGCAATCTGGGCAGGTCGCACGCACACCGGTGCGATTATTATAATGTGGAGATTGCTGATACTCTGCATATACATTTTTCTCCATCTCGTGACATGAGATACAAAATGACTCAGAATTGGTGGTCGCCATCGTCCAATTGAACCCACCCCAAAAAACCACTCCAGATAAGAACAAAAAGCCATAAAGCAGCGATTTTCTAGACAACTCGCTCCCCTTCACACTTTGGCTTATCAGTAACTATCAGGTAAAACTACAGCAATACTTCGAAATAAAATTGATATAGGTCAAGACCGAGTGGTATCACACACACAACAGGTTTGGCGCACCAGCTTGGTGCAATATTTGAGGTTTACCGGAGGACAAATTCTTTATTATGTATTTAACTAAAATGAGATTGAGCAAAATGAGGGAATGCGATACTGAAAATATTCTATGATGACTGAATTAATTCAACGAAGTCATCTCTCGTTTTCTTCGAATTTTGAATGTATTCAATAATAAACTCAGCATCTTCATTTTCAATCGCCCTTGAAAACAGCTGCATTTCTTTTTGAAAGCCTTTAATTCCATCTAAAACGGCCGTTTTATTACCAATAAATATATCCCGCCACATTGTAGGATCGCTAGAGGCAATTCGTGAAAAATCCCTAAAACCACCTGCGGCAAATTTAAAAACATCATCTGCGGCCGGCATACCAGCCAATTGATTAACAAAGGCAAAGGCTAACATGTGTGGTAAATGGCTGGTTGCAGCCAATACCCTGTCATGCCTTTCAACACCCATGCTAACGACATTAGCACCAACCTGTGTCCACATCGCCCTTACTTTTTCAACAGCCACTTCTGAGGACTGCTCAGTAGGCGTTAAAATAACTCTTCGCTGTTGAAATAAAGTCGAAAAAGAAGCTTCGACGCCACTTTTCTCAGTACCCGCAATGGGGTGGCCAGGAACAAACCATGCTGGACAAGTTTTGGTGACGGCTAATAAATCAGCTATAACACCCGCTTTTGAGCTACCGACATCGGTAACCACGGCATCATCTGCTAAATGTGGAACAATGTCCGAAAAAACACTCTGCATAGCACCTAGAGGAACGGCGACAACAACCATATCAGCCCCTTCAACCGCTTTAGCAGCTGAATGCTCATACCGATCAATCACACCTAGTTCAACTGCCTTTTTTAAATTATCAGCACTTCTGCCACAACCCACCACATCATTACAGAGATTTTTTTCCCGCAATGCTCGCACTAAAGAGCCACCAATCAGGCCAACACCTATGAGTGCTAGGCGGCGAATCATGCTAACACCACACTTAGCTGCTTCAAGAAAAATTGGTTTTCTTCTTCAGTGCCTATGGAAATTCGCAAATGATTGGGAAGGCCATAATTATCAACTAGACGCACAATAACACCTAGCGCCAACAGTTTCTGATACAGTGGTGCTGCAGGTTGCCCCATATCTACTGTTAAAAAATTTCCTAACGAAGGAATCATTTTTAAACCTAAAGTGCCACAACCTCGCTTAATTTGTTCCATTCCGGCATCATTCAAAGCAACACTTTGTGCCAAATATGTGGTGTCTGCTAATGCTGCAACAGCAGCTGTTAAAGCCAAACTATTCACATTAAACGGTTGTCGAACCCGATTTAAGATATTGGCAACATCAGGATGCGAAAGGCTATAACCCACCCGAAGCCCTGCAAGCCCATAAGCTTTTGAAAAGGTTCTCGTGATAATTAAATTAGGGTACTCAGCAAGCCAAGCTATGGTTGCTGGGTAATCAGAAACCGTTACATATTCAACGTACGCTTCATCCACAACCACGATCACATTCTCAGGTACACTTGAGATAAACGTACTGAACTGCTGTTGAGTGACATAAGTGCCAGTTGGGTTGTTTGGGTTCGCGATAAAAATAAGGCGAGTATTCGCTGTAATCGCCGAGGCCATTGCCACTAAGTCATGGCCATATTCAGTACTATTTTGACCGTTACCAGCAGGCACAATAACGGCTTTTGCACCAATAGCCTGAGTAACAATGGGGTATACAGCAAATGCATATTGTGAAAACAGTATTTCCTCACCAGGAGAGACAAATGCCCTAGCGATCAGCTCTAGAATATCATTTGAGCCATTACCAAGTGTTACAGAAGCCAGGTCAACACCTAAGTGTTGCGCCAGTGCGGACTTAAGTTCAAATCCATTACCATCTGGGTAACGCGTTAATTCTGCAGAAGCCGCTTGTATTGCAGCCAAAACATGGCCGCTAGGACCAAGAGGGTTTTCATTAGATGCAAGTTTGACAATATAGTCTAAACCTAATTCCCGCTGTAGTTCTGTGACCGGTTTACCGGGTAAATAAGGTGATAATCCTTGCACACCTGATGTTGCTAACGAAAACAAATCACAGCCCACAATGTTCCCCCTTATATGACCGCTTGTGGATATGAGCCAAGCACTCGAACATTTGATGCGACATCACCTAACGAGATAATTGCTTTTGCCACAACCTCGTTACTTTGATGACCTTCAATATCAATGAAGAACACATATTCCCACAAACCTCTTTGCGAAGGCCGAGACTCAATCCTAGTCATGTTGACGTTATTTTCAGCAAATGGCATCAACACATCATGCAATGCACCCGGATGATTTTTTGATGTTAAAATCAAGCTGGTTTTATCTTTTTCACTTGGTCCTACCGCTTCTTTCCCTAGGACTAAAAAGCGCGTGCTATTTTCTGCTTGGTCTTCAATATTGCTAGATAGTACCGTTAAATGGTAAATATCAGCAGCCGCTTTTGATGCAATAGCCGCTGAACAGTCAGTTGTTTCAGCTAGGCGCGCCGCTTCTCCATTACTTTTAACTGGTACTCGCTCAGCATGCGGTAAGTTATGATCTAACCATTCACGACATTGTGCTAATGATTGTTGATGAGAGTAAACCGTGGTAATACGAGATGGATCTACCTCTTTACTCAGCAATTGGTGATGAATTTTCAGCTCAACTTCACCACAAATTTTAAGCGAAGAATTTAAAAACATGTCAAGCGTATGGTTGATCACACCTTCTGTAGAGTTTTCAATGGGGACAACCCCATATTGTGCAGACCCTGAAGCCACTTCACGAAAAATTTCATCAATCGCAGACAAGGCAACCCAATGTGCAGCATGGCCAAACTGCTTAATCGCAGCTTCTTGCGTATAGGTCCCTTCAGGACCTAAATAGGCGATTTTCATGGGGTGCTCTAATGCCAAGCATGCCGACATAATTTCACGAAACAACGCCGCAACGGTTTTATCCGGCAGCGGCCCATTGTTACGTTCTTGCACCCGACGCAAAACATCTGCTTCACGCTCAGGTCTGTAAAACAAAACATCTTCAGATGACTGTCGCTGTTTAATTTCAGCAACATTTTGCGCCAGCTCTGCACGCTCATTGAGCAAAGTTTGGATCTTTAGATCTACTTGATCGATCTGATCACGAACACCCAACAATTCATCTTTTGCCATGCTTTTCTACTCTCCAAACGCAAGTATTCACGCCTATGCAGGTATTACCCGCACCATTAATACGCCATCGATTGCCTTAATGGCCTGTTCTGTATCGCTAGAAACAGCCGCTTCAACATCAATCACAGTGTAAGCTAATTCACCACGTGACTTATTGATTAAATCAATAATGTTTAAACCTGCATCCGCTAAAATGGTTGAAATCTGACCAACCATATTGGGCACATTGGCATTAGCAATAGTCAAACGATGGCCGGCTCTCCTTGAAGACACATTTGGAAAGTTGACAGAATTTAAAATATTACCATTTTCAAGATAATCTTTTAGCTGGTCAGCCACCATAACCGCACAATTGTCTTCAGCTTCCTTAGTCGATGCACCAAGGTGAGGCAGTGTAATAACCTTATCATGGCCCTTTAAAACATTACTTGGGAAATCACAAATATACGCATGCGCTTTGCCATCATTAAGCGCTTCAACCATTGCTTCATCATTCACAATACCATCACGCGCAAAATTCATTAAAACCACACCCGGTTTCATCACTGCAAAGCGTGAACCGTTAATCATATCCTTTGTGTCATTCGTTAATGGCACATGAAATGTGACAAAATCAGACTGAGACAAGACATCATCAACGCCATTACCTTGTGCAACATCGGCTGAAAGCTGCCATGCGCTAGCAACAGTTAGCGTTGGATCATAACCAACCACCTTCATACCTAATAGAGCAGCAGCATTTGCAACTTGTGCACCAATTGCGCCAAGACCGATAACCCCTAAAGTTTTACCAATCAGCTCATAGCCGACAAACTGCTTCTTGCCCGCTTCGACCATTTTACCGAGTTCAGCATCATTGCCTTCTAACCCAGTTGTATACTGCCATGCTTGACCAATATTACGTGCAGCCATAATCATGCCAGCTAAAACCAGCTCTTTAACCGCATTTGCGTTAGCACCTGGTGCATTAAAAACAGGGATACCCATTTCGCTCATTTTAGCGACAGGAATATTGTTGGTACCAGAACCTGCTCTACCGATAGCGCGAACAGAATCGGGTATGGCCATATCATGCATTTTATAGGAACGTAGAATAATCGCATCTGGTGTGCTCATTTCAGACGCTATTTCGTATTTATCCCTTGGTAGGCGCTCTAAACCAACAATAGAGATATTATTGAGTGTTTGGACTTTATGCATGACTTATCCTTTCGTCCGTTCAAATTCAGCCATATAACTGACTAACGCTTCAACACCCGCTTCTGGCATCGCGTTATAAATACTTGCTCGCATACCACCAACTGAACGGTGGCCTTTAAGCGTGACTAAATTCACGTCTTTAGCACCTGCAAGAAAATCTCCATCTAAGTCACTATTCGCTAACGTAAACGGAACATTCATCCAAGAGCGACTTTGTTTTTCAACAGGGTTCGCATAAAAATCGGAGCCATCAATTGCAGCATACAACTTATCTGCCTTTCGCTTATTGATTTCACCCATCGCTGCAAGTCCGCCCTGCTCTTTGATCCAAGCAAAGACCAATCCGGCTAAATACCAACCGTAAGTTGGTGGCGTGTTATACATTGATTCATTTTTCGCGTGTGTTTCAAAATTCATCATTGCAGGTACTGAGCTTCCTGCTTGACCAATTAAGTCATCACGAATAATCGCAACAGTAAGCCCTGCAGGTCCAATATTTTTCTGTGCCCCAGCATAAATCATACCGTATTTAGAAACGTCGATAGGGCGAGATAAAATAGTAGAAGACATATCTGCTATTAAAGGAACATCGCCTGTTTCTGGGGTCCAGTGGAACTCAACACCACCTATGGTCTCATTTGGTGTGTAATGCACATATGCGGCATCATCACTTAAATTCCAACTATCAAAGGCAGGAATTGTTGTAAATTTATCAGTTTCTGACGTTGCAACAATATTCACATCACCATAACGCTTCGCTTCAGCAATGGCTTTTTTAGACCACATACCTGTATTGAGGTAATCCGCCTTGCCTGTTTTCGCCATTAAATTTAATGGGATCATTGCAAATTGGCTGCTTGCACCACCTTGCAAAAATAAAACTTTATAATTATCAGGAATCGCCATCACTGAACGCAAATCTGCTTCGGCAGCTTCAGCAACAGATACAAATTCTTTACCACGGTGGCTCATTTCCATGATTGACATATTAGAACCATGCCAATTGATCATTTCTTCTTGCGCTTGTTTTAAAACGGCTTCCGGCAACATAGCCGGGCCAGCACTGAAATTATACGTTCTAGACATTTAAAAACCTTCTATTCCATTCAAGTTATTGCTCTGTATTGAACAATGCAGCGGATAATCAATCTTATTCAAACAATTTCAACTGACAAAGATTGACAGTTAAATACAGGGCTTATGACAAGTTTTGCAAATTTATTGCAGAAACTTATTCTCCATCTGGGGCACTTTCTTCATCGCTGCTTTCATCTGCAGCGCCCTCTTCCTCTTCTATGGCTTCTATATACTCTACACCAACAAGTTTTTCTTGTTTTTTGAGTCTAATCAAGCGAACACCTTGTGTGTTTCGACCCGTGACTGAAATCTCAGACACTCGTGTACGAACCAAGGTACCTTGATCTGAAATCAGCATCACATCGTCTTCTTCAGAAACCAATACAGCACCAACAACCAAGCCATTTCGTTCACTGGTTTGAATCGAGATAACACCTTGACCACCACGACCTTTTTGAGGGTACTGATCAATCATTGTGCATTTACCGTAGCCATTTTCAGTGACCGTTAACACCTTGCCAGAATCTGCAATGACAAGAGAAATAACATAAGCATCTTCAAGCAGCTTAATGCCTTTTACACCAATCGCATTACGACCAGTTGTACGAACTTTTGACTCGCTAAAACGAATAGATTTACCTGTATTCGTGAAAATCATAATATCTTGCATACCATTGGTGATATCTACACCAACCAGCTCATCACCGTCCCTTAAATCAACAGCGACAATGCCAGATGACCTTGGGCGAGAGTACGCTTTTAATGGTGTTTTCTTAACCGTACCTGTTCTCGTCACCATTAAGATGTATTTGTCTTCAGGGAAGTCTCGAACAGCAAGTACTGCTTGAATTTTCTCGTTATTATCAATATCTAACGGGATTAGGTTGATAATTGGTGTGCCACGTGCAGCTCGACTACCTTCTTGTAGCTCATAGACTTTAAGCCAATAAACACGACCTAAACTTGTGAAACACAATAAAGTATCATGCGTACTCGCTATAAATAGTTTATCAATGAAGTCTTCTTGTTTCATATTGGTCGCTGACTTACCCATTCCACCACGACGCTGAGCACTGTATTCACTTAATGCTTGGCGCTTGACGTAACCTTTATGAGATAAAGTAACAACCATTGCTTCTTCTGTAATTAAATCTTCAAGTGTTAAGTCGACGTGATTTTGTAAAATCACAGTGCGTCTTGCATCTTGATATTCGTTACGAATGTCTTCTAATTCTTCTTTGACCACTTCAAGCAGCCTGTCTGTACTTCTAAGAATTCTTAACAGTTCAGCAATTTTCTCTAATAATTCCTGGTACTCACCTAAGACTTTATCTTTCTCTAAGCCTGTCAGTTTCTGTAATTTCATATCAAGAATGGCTTGCGCTTGAGTAGGCGACAAACGGTACCCATCATCTTGAATTCCGTATTCTGGCTCTAAATCCTCAGGCCGTGTTGCAGCTTCAGCAGCTTCCAGCATGGTAATAACCAAAGAGGCTTCCCATGATTCAGCCAACAAACGCACCCGTGCTTCACTTGGGTTGGGAGACGTTTTAATAATCCGAATCACTTCATCAATGTTTGCCAGTGCAACAGCTTGGCCTTCAAGTAAGTGTGCCCTTTCTCTTGCTTTTCGTAATTCAAAAATCGTGCGACGCGTAACCACTTCACGGCGATGAGTGATAAACGCTTCTAAAATTTGTTTTAAATTTAAGGTTTGTGGACGACCATTCGAAATTGCAACCATATTGATGCCAAATACGGTTTGCATTTGTGTCTGCTTAAATAAATTATTCAGCACAACTTCTGCGACTTCACCACGTTTAAGCTCAATAACCATACGCATGCCATCTTTATCAGACTCATCGCGTAACCCAGAAATACCTTCTATTTTTTTATCACGAACAAGCTCAGCAATTTTCTCAAGCAAACGTGCTTTATTCACCTGGTAAGGTAATTCATTAACAATAATGGACTGCTTACCCGTTGTTTTATGTTCTTCCACGTCTGTTTTAGAGCGAATATGGCAACGCCCGCGACCAGTATGATAAGCATCACGAATACCACTGACACCATTAATAAAACCACCCGTAGGAAAGTCTGGCGCAGGAATATATTCCATCAAACCTTCAATACTGAGTTCCGAATCATCGATTAATGCCAAACAACCACTAATGACTTCACCTAGGTTATGCGGCGGTATATTGGTTGCCATGCCAACAGCAATACCTGACGAACCATTTGTGAGTAAATTGGGAATGCGGGTTGGTAAAACCGTTGGTTCAGATTCTGAACCATCATAGTTTTCTGCATAATCAACCGTTTCTTTCTCAAGATCATGGAGTATGGAATGGGCAATTTTAGCCATTCGAACTTCGGTATAACGCATAGCAGCAGGAGAGTCACCATCGACAGATCCAAAGTTGCCTTGGCCATCAACAATCATATAGCGCATTGAAAAGGGTTGAGCCATCCGAACAATGGTGTCGTATACAGCAGTATCACCATGGGGGTGATATTTACCAATCACATCACCAACAACACGAGCAGATTTTTTGTAGGGTTTATTCCAGTCATTTCTTAAAACATGCATCGCATATAAAACACGGCGATGAACTGGTTTAAGACCATCTCGAACATCAGGTAATGCGCGCCCGATAATAACGCTCATCGCATATGAAAGATAGGAATCTTTCATCTCATCTTCCAGGTTTACTGGAATAATTTCTTTGGCAAATTCAGACATTTAGGCTTCTATGATTATTATTAAAAAAATGAAGACAGGGTGAAGACTTGATTGAAAAATAATACCACAATTTTTCCAACCAAAACAGTCTATAGCACCCAGTATTACGAGGATTTTTTCGTTTTTGGTTTTTTTCTTCTAGGTTTCTTTTTTGCCGCCTTCTTAGGTGTTTCAGAGACCTGCTTGACAGGCTTATCTGCGAGCTCAAAATCAATTTTCTTATCATCCAAGTTCACTCTAGCAACCTGCACTTTGATCATGTCAGCCAAACGATAAACCTGCCCGGTTCTCTCACCTTTCAAACGATGCTGAGCAGGTTCAAAGTGGTAATAGTCGTGCGCTAACGATGTGATATGTACCAACCCTTCTACATACACATCTTTTAGCTCAACAAAAATACCAAAACCGGTTACCGCTGTAATTCTTCCTTCGTAAATCTCACCAATTTTATCTTGTAAGTACTCGCACTTCAGCCAGTCCATCACATCACGAGAAGCCTCATCTGCTCGCCGCTCAGCCATTGAACATTGCTCACCACAACTCACCAAATCATTCATGGAGTAGGCAAAGTCTTCAACAGTACCACCATCAATAATATGACATAACGCTCTATGAACCATTAAATCAGGGTAACGTCGTATTGGTGATGTAAAGTGTGCATACAACGGGTGCGCCAATCCAAAGTGACCAATATTGTCAGGGCTATAGACAGCCTGAGACAAAGAACGAAGCATAACGGTTTGCATCATGCCAAAATCATCTCGATCCTTAATTTCCTGCACTAACTCGGCATACACCCTTGGCTCAATTTTAGCATGCGATGGAAGTGTTACTCCAAATTCGGCCAAAAATGAACGCAAGTCATTCAGTTTTTCAGCGGTTGGGCCATCATGAATCCGGTACAATGCAGGTAGTTTCTTACGATCCAACCAACGAGCAGCGGCAACATTTGCCATGATCATACACTCTTCAATCAGCTTATGTGCGTCATTACGGATCGTTGGTACGATTGATTCAATCTTACGGTCTTCTCTAAAATTAATTTTTGTTTCAACGGTATCAAAATCAATGGCGCCACGAGCATTTCTCGCTGACAGCAATGCATGAAAGACCGCGGTCAAACTCTCTAGCTGAGGTAAAAACCATTGAAATTGTTTTTCCAGGTCTGCCGGTTTTTTATTGCCCATTAAAGCAGCAACTTTGGTATACGTCAGCCTTGCAGCAGAACGAATTGTCGCTCTAAAAAATTTCGAACGGGTCATTTTACCGTCGTTATTAATGTACATTTCGCACACCAACACCAAACGATCAACGCCAGGATTTAACGAACACAATCCGTTAGAAAGCGTCTCTGGCAGCATAGGAATAACTTGACTAGGAAAATAGACTGACGTACCTCGTTCAATGGCTTCTTTATCTAGCGCCGAATCGGGCGTGACATAATAAGATACATCAGCAATGGCGACCAATAAACGCCAACCTTTTGGCTTTGATTCACAAAATACCGCATCATCAAAGTCCCGCGCATCCTCACCATCTATTGTCACAAATGGCACATTTCGCAGGTCTTCACGCTCCCCAATAGCATCCTCTGGCACTGTTGCACCATACGCTTTAGCTTGCTTTAACACGGGTTTAGGCCAGTCATATGGAATATCATGCGAGCGAAGTGCAACATCAATTTCCATACCTGGTGCCATGTGGTCACCCAACACCTCAACCACTTTACCAATCGGTCTTGAACGCTTTGAAGGTTGCTCAATCAGCTCAACGGAGACTATTTGCCCATGCTCAGCTTTACCACAACCGTCTTTCGGTACCATTATGTCGTGATTAATTCGCTTGTTATCCGCGACAACAAAATAGACCCCTTTGTCACTATTGAAGCGCCCTACAATTCTTGAATTCTGACGTGACAACACCTCAATAATAACGCCTTCTTTACGACCACGCCGATCCACACCACTAATTCTGGCGACAACGCGGTCACCATGAAAAACACCACGCATCTGCTTAGGCGAAAGAAATAAATCTTCTGCCCCCTCATCCGGCTTCATAAAACCAAAACCATCCGGGTGACCAATAATCCGACCTGACACCAAATCTTTTTTATCAACAACGCAGAGGCCTCCACGTCTATTTTCAAAAATCTGCCCATCTCGAATCATTGCCCTAACACGACGTCGCAACGACTCTTTTTGATCATCATCATCAGCTAAGCCTAACAACTTAGCGATCTCTTTCTCGACAATGGGCGCCCCATGATTCGCCATAAACTCCATGATGTACTCACGAGAAAAAATAGGGCGATCATATTTGGCTTTTTCACGAGCATAAAAGGCGTCTTTATTGGATTTATGCTTTTTTTGTTTTGCCATGTTATTCACTTCAAATTGAGTCACATCCCTATTTGACTTTGGCAGCCACAAGCAGTAAGTTCAGTACGCTTTATTTGCCGGGATGGTGAAATTGGTAGACACGCTAGCTTCAGGTGCTAGTGGGGGTAACCCCGTGGAGGTTCAAGTCCTCTTCCCGGCACTCACTTCGCGGATCTTAGAAAGGTTAATTCTACGCCTTTTTCACTCAAAAGTCCGCTACTACATAGGGTTTTTAATAGAAAACTCATGTATTTGCCTATCAAATGACAAAAAACAGCGCAAATACCAGCAAAGCACTGAAAAGCGCCCTCCTCACACACTAAATACCTAGCCCCAACACTCAAAAACATGACGAGAAATTGCATACCCATCACGCAGTGTAGATTGAATTTAATTTAGGTTGTACACGTACATCCCGCTAGATATATCTAGCTGAAACACAAGGAAGAAAAACTTAGAGGCTTGAAGAGAAAGAATCAATTGTAACAATAGAGCACAAAGGCCTCAGAACGAAGCCCTTGTAACACGAATTATTCAGCGAAAGGGTGAACCTGAACAATCGTTTCTGCACGATCAGGACCAGTTGAAATAATCACATTCGGTGTACCTGTCAACTCTTCGATTTTATTCAAATAGTTTTTAGCATTTTCAGGCAACACATCAAATGATTCAGCACCCACTGTAGACTCACTCCAACCCGGCATTTCAATATAAACCGGCTTACATTTAGCAATTGCATCAGCACCAATCGGTGGCTCATCTAAAATTTCACCATCCATATCATACGCTGTACAAATTTTAAGTGTTTCCAAACCATCCAACACATCCAGTTTAGTAATACAGCTTCCTGTCACACTGTTCACTTCATACGAACGCTTAAGCGCCACAATATCCAACCAGCCACATCGACGAGAACGCCCAGTTGTAGCGCCAGTCTCATGACCTTTTTCACCCAAGTACTCACCAACATCATCGAATAGCTCTGTCGTAAAGGGACCAGCACCAACGCGAGTTGTGTATGCTTTTGTAATACCTAAAATATAATCCAAGTAACGAGGCCCAACACCACTACCACTTGCAGCACCACCAGAGGTTGTTGTTGATGACGTTACAAATGGGTAGGTACCATGATCAATATCAAGAAGCGCGCCTTGTGCACCTTCAAATAAAACATGCTGATTATTTTTGCGGAATCCATGCAGCATGCTAGTAATATCCGTCACCATTGGCTTAAGCACTTCAGCCATAGCCAAGGTCTCATCAAAAACTTTTTTCACATCAACAGTGTCAGTTTTAAAGTAATGCTCAAGTGCGAAATTATGATACTCCATCACACCATTTAAACGCTCTTCAAAATGCGCTTCATCAAAAATTTCACCCAGGCGAATGCCACGACGCGACACTTTATCTTCATACGCAGGCCCAATACCACGACCTGTTGTGCCAATGGCTTTTTTACCACGTGCCAACTCGCGCGCATGATCCAATGCAACGTGATAAGGCAAAATTAATGGGCAAGCCTCACTAATTTTAAGCCGTGATTTTGCAGGAATACCTGCCGCTTCAAGCTCGTCTAATTCTTTGATTAAAGCATCTGGTGCTAACACAACACCATTACCAATCATACAAGTAACACCATCACGCAATATTCCTGAGGGAATTAAATGCAAAACAGTTTTTTCGCCATCAATCACCAAGGTATGACCGGCATTATGCCCGCCCTGGAAACGGACAACTGCTTTCGCTTTATCCGTTAACAGATCAACAACCTTGCCTTTACCTTCATCACCCCATTGGGTACCAATAACGACTACATTTTTACTCATATTTGTGTCCGTTCAGTAATTTCATCCACACAACAGCACAAAACCCTTGAGCTTTGTGCAAAACCAGCGCATTTTAACATCTATTGAAATAGTTGCAATCAGATAAGTGACTCCACAACCCATTTACCAGATTGCTGCACAACCTGCTGCCCACAACCTTGCATTTTCATTACCTCGGAACCTACCTCAGCGCCTTGCACAACACTCTGGCCACTAGCCCGTAATGAGTCAATGAACGTTTGAAGCTCTCGATCACTCGTATAAGGTGCATATACCTTACTTGAGGCCACATCAAATTGCTTGGCACTCAAGTTCACCAAGGTTTTTAGATCGGTACTAAACCCTGTCGCAGGCCGCGCTCGACCAAATGCTTTTCCAATTTCATCATAACGACCACCACGAGCAATAGAACGCCCATGACCAGGTACAAATGCTGCAAAGACAACCCCCGTATGATAGTGGTACCCACGCAGCTCAGCCAGGTCAAAATACAGTGGTAAATCTGGTTTGTGCAATTTAACCTCTGAGGCAACTGACTGCAGATAGGCAATGGCCGCATTCAACTCTTGATCAATCCCCTCAAAAAGAGACACAGCATCAACCAGCACCGACTCATCACCATTCAACGTAATTAACTTTAAGAACCAACTTGATTGCGTATCAGTTAACTCAAATCTCACTACTAAATCTTGAATATCGGCAATGGCTTTACGCTGCAACGCATCATGCATTGCAATTTCTTGATCGTCACTTAATTTAGCTTGCCTCGCTAGCGCCCGAAAAATACCGACATGCCCTAAATCTATATGCGTATTTTCCACACCAGCAATCGCCAGCGTATTCAGCATAATCATGAGCACTTCTACATCGCTATTAACCCCCTCTTCACCATAGAGCTCCACTCCCAACTGAAGCAAACTCCTTGCACCACCAAAACCGTCAGGTGATGTATGTAGTACATTACCAATATAGGACAACCGAACGGGCACATTCGCACCTAATTCATGTGCATCAATTCGGGCAACCTGAGGTGTCATATCGGCACGAATACCAACCATTTTTCCCGTCAGTGGATCAACAAACTTAAACGTTTTTTGCTCTAAGCTTGTCCCAGAACCTGTTAATAGAGAGGGCAAATAATCTAAGAATGGAGGGATTACAAGGTCATAACCCCAACTTTGATAAGAATCTAACAGCTCCCTTCTGAGAGACTCAACCACAAACGCTTGAGCCGGTAAGATACTGTCGATACCATCAGGTTGTAACCAATGTTCTTCAGAGATAGTCATGATTAATTAATCCAATAAAGAAGTGCCACGCCAGATAACATTGAAATCAAGCCAAACAATCGCAATGTACGCTCATCTAATTCAGCCATTTTCAACCATGCCGCTTTAAATCCGGCTGGATTAATGAAAGGAAAAATCCCCTCAATGATTAACACCAGACAAACAGCAATCCAAAATTCATGAGTCATACACCCTCATCACACAATAGAGGCGAATTAGCTCTCACCAATTCGCCTCATATCCACTCAGCTAAAAACGATATTATTTCGCGTCATTTTTCTTAAAATACTGGAAAAACTCAGTATTTGGCTGCATAACAATCATATCATTCTTATTAGAAAACGCCTTTTTATAGGCATTTAAACTGCGATATAAAGCATAAAACTCTTTATTTTCACCAAAGGCATCTGCAAATGTTTTGGCGGCAGTCGCATCACCTTCACCACGTAAAATTTCAGAATCTCTAAAAGCTTCAGCTAAAATTCGAGTACGCTCACCTTCAGCGTTCGCTCGAACTTTCTCCGCTTCTTCTGAGCCTTTTGCCCGCAAGTCTGCTGCAATTCTCTTCAACTCTGCTTGCATCCGAGAGAATACGGTACGATTAATTGCTTCAGGGAAATCAACACGCTTCAAGCGAATATCCACTATCTCAATACCCAATAACGCAGTAACCTCACTAGATAATGTCTCTTTTAGCGTTCGTACGATCACTTCCCGATCAGTCGAAATAATTTGGTTAATGCCACGCTTACTGAACTCACCACGCATTTTATCTTTAACAATCTGATCTAATCGAGATTCAGCCGTATTAAAGTTACCTGCTACTGATGTATAAAAAACCTTCAGGTCTTTTATTTTCCACATCACAAATGAGTCCACCATCAGGTTACCACCACCAAGATCATCTCCTTCCTTTTCTGACCCGCCATCTTCACCTTTTTTGGTTTTTTTGGCTTTTTCAGAGGTTAGAAAATACTCAGGATCAGCATCTAATGTTTGTATTCGTGCATCAAATTTTTTCACCTGATTAATAAATGGCATTTTAAAATGCAAACCCGGTTCAAAGTTTGAATCTGTGATTTTACCAAATTTAAACATGACGGCCACTTCGTACTCTTTCACCACAAACATGGAAGCCGACAAAAACAGCAGACCAACAAATGCAACAAAAATAACTAAAGACTTACCCATTATTTAAACCCTCGTATCTTTGTTCTTCGCTGTTGCGACGGCGTAGTATCAGGAATTCTCTGACGAACAGATGGCGCCTGCGTTCCCGACGATTGCGTAGTGAAATTTGCACCGTTATTAGACATCATTTTATCCAGAGGTAGGTACATCAAGCTATTGCCTTGATCCACATCAATCAGCACCTTTGAGGTAGCACCTAATACCGACTCCATGGCTTCAATATATAATCGCTGCCGAGTGATCTCAGGGGCAGCCTCATATGCTGCTAATACTTGAGAGAAACGCGAAGCTTCACCCACAGATTCAGCAATCACTTTCAATTTATAGGCTTTTGCTTCAGCTAATTTACGACCTGCTAGACCACCCGCTTTGGGCAAAATATCTCGCTCATAGGCTCTTGCTTCATTCACATAACGGTCACGGTCTCCACGTGCTTTTACCGCATCGGTGAACGATGCTTGCACCTCATCTGGTGGCTGAGCATCTTGCATGGTGACCTGAATAATCTGTAAACCGATTGCATAGTCATTCAAGACACGTTGCAAAATCCTTTGTGCATCTTTTGCTACTTTTGCGCGCCCCGTTTTCAGAATGTAATCCATTTTGTTTTGACCGACCACTTCACGAATAGCGCTCTCTGTGGCCTGCTTTAGAACAGAATCAGGATCACTTACGTTAAATAAATAAAACTGAGGATTTTCTATTTTGTACTGCACTGCAAGACGGATATCTACGATATTTTCATCTTCAGTCAACATTAACGCTTCTTGCAGAACAGAGCCACCACCAGCACGATTAGCACGTGAAGAACGGTAGCCTATTTCTTTTGAATAGACGCGCTGAACATCTACTGTTTGCACACTCTGAAAAGGGACGGCAACCCATTGCAAACCAGGTTCGACGGTATCACTATACGCGCCAAAAGTTGTGATGACCCCTTGCTTGCCTTGCTCAATGGTAAACAGACCCATGAAGATCCAGATACCGACAATAACAACGGCACCTATCTGCAGTATGCCTTTAGGTAAAGTCGGCCCAGTCGATGAACCTCCACCGCCGCCTTTGCCGCCAAAAAGACCGCCTATTTTTTCTTGCATCTTTTTAACGACTTCATCTAAATCAGGTGGCCCTTGGTCATTCTTACCACCCCAAGGATCCTTGTCTTTACCACCACCAGGCTCGTTCCAGGCCATGTACTACTCCATTTATAATTGACGTACTCGATTTGGCATTCTATGGGTGACGCTTGTAATTGGCAACCCCTAAAACTTATCTGTAACCGCACCTTCTGAGGCACTGCTCACAGTCCGTGCATATTTTGCTAAGGTACCGCGATTTTCTTTAATCGCAGGCGCCTCAAACGCATCTAATCTAGCCTTAAGTTCGACCTCAGGTAAATCAATATTTAACTGACAGCTCTCAGCATCAATCGTAATTTTGTCACCATCTTGAATGACCGCGATTGGCCCACCCTCTTGCGCCTCTGGTGTGACATGGCCAACCACAAAACCATGGCTCCCTCCGGAAAAGCGGCCATCGGTAATTAAAGCAACGTCTTTGCCTAAGCCTTTACCCATAATCGCAGCCGTTGGGCTCAACATCTCCCGCATGCCCGGCCCACCCTGAGGGCCCTCATAGCGAATCACAAGTACGTCACCTTTAACAACGGTGCCATCTAAAATAGCTTTAAGTGCGGCTTCTTCCGAACCAAAGGTACGTGCTGAGCCGGAAAAACTTAGCCCTTCTTTACCAGAGATTTTTGCCACTGCACCAGAAGGTGCTAAGTTGCCATAAAGCACAACCAAGTGACTGTCTTTCTTAATTGGGTTATCAAAATCACGGACAATATCTTGTCCAGATGGATAAGGCTCGACAGTGCTTAAGTTTTCAGCCACGGTTTTACCCGTCACGGTCAAACAATCACCGTGTAGCAACCCCTTACTCAACAGAATTTTCATCATTGGCTGAATACCGCCAATCTCAATCAACTCCGACATCAAGTATTTCCCGCTTGGTCGCACATCGGCTAGAACAGGCACTTTCTTACCAATTCGCGTGAAGTCATCTAACGACACGTCAATACCAGCGGAATGACCAATAGCAAGCAAATGCAACACAGCATTAGTTGAGCCACCAATAGC
>JABHGC010000251.1 GCA_018672285.1 Methylococcales bacterium | reverse complement strand
GTGACAGCTTTGGAATAGTCTTGTGTTTTATATTTGAGGCGAATTTTGAATATTTTACACAGGATTTTAGTTTGTTCTATGGCTGCTTTGGATTCAGAGCAGTCATACCGGCCATTGAGGTGAACGCCTCCTTTTGGTTTGAAGCAGCCGAAAATTTCAGTCAGTTATTTCGCCATTTACTGTTGCGCTTTTCTTCTATGTGAACGGCTCCAATGTTGCAGTACTCGCCTTACACATTCGCTAAATAACGGTACAAAAAAGCGCATAATTGCCTGTCGCGCAACCTTGCTGATAAGCAGCATTGATACTGAATATTCTGTCGTTCATAGGTAAAAAATTGGTTATAAATTGATCGAACATGGAGTAAGATAAAGTAGTATAAAATCTTACTAGCTTGGAGGCTTCTTATGCCAATGGTAAAAAAAAGCATCACTGTGACTGACCAACAAGAGAATTGGATTCAGGCTCAAATGGCGACAGGACAATATGCCACTGATAGCGAATTGATCCGCGAAGCATTACGCGAGAAAGAATTGCGAACGGCTGAAATTGATTATATCCGCGCCAAATTGATCGCTGCAGAACAATCCGTCGAAAGAAACGGGTGGGTTGATAAAACCCAGGACGAAATACTTGCGGATATCAAAGAAAAAGCTCGTGTTGATGGCAAATTATAGACTTTCTCCGAATGCTAAAGCCGATCTAACACGCCTCTGGCTCTATGGGCTTGAGCAATGGGGTGTAGAGGCTGCGGACGCGTACTACGTTGCGTTTTTTGATCACTTTGAACAACTTGCAGAACAACCATTTTTGTATCCTGCTTCAGATATTCTAGAGGGCTACAGGCGCAGCGTATGCGGCAAAGACAGCGTTTTCTATCGCATCGGGACTGAGACTATTGAAATCATGGCGATCATCGGACAGCAGGACACAAAGGCATGGCTTTGATTTTCTCTTAAAGCCAGGTGCGGGTAAGTAGTATCGTTAGTGACATGAGGATCATCCAATTTATCTAATGACTTCACAAACTGAAAGTGAATTATTTGAAGGTTTTGCGTAATGTGCTTAAAGCACACAAAGTTGCTGCTCACTTTACTCTTTAATCAGGCTGCAAAGCGTCCTGTATTGCCCGCTTACAGTCATCGTTTACCTTGCGAACTTAACTTCCTCTCTGCGTTGTCCAAATTTACAGTACGGACACCAGCTTTTGCTGTATTTAATGGAGCCAGGGGTTGCCCACCATGCATGATGCTCTACACATTCCCACTGTAAGTGTGTTTTAGTGTCAACGTACTCTTTTGATAAGCACTTGCCATGTTTTTTAACAAGCCCCGCGTAATTCTCCACCCATAAGGATTTCTTTAGCTGCGTTGCCTTTGGGTGGAGATGGATAGCGGGTCAGCTCTGCTGACTATTCTTTAGGTTGGTCTTGATTCTGAATATATTGTTTGAGGACCTCGATAGGAGCACCACCAGCAGATATAAGGCAATATGCCCGAGACCACATGACAGGCTTCCAGTAGAATTTAGCTAAATGTTCAGAGAATTCTTTTCTCATCAATCTACTTGATACTGTTTTTAGGTTATTGACCAGTTTGCTTGGCATAATATTCGGGTGCATATCCAGCATCATATGAATGTGGTCTGATTCACCACCAAACTCTACGAGCTCAACTTCCCACTTATCACACAGTGTGCGAAGTATCTCTTCAAGGCGAACGAGCATCGCTTTGGTAAAACACTTTTTTCGATATTTGGTAACTAACACCAAGTGATATTTCAGGTTGTATACGCAATGATAATGCGATTTATGTTGTTTCATTGGTTGTAACACTAAGTTGAATTGGATATATTATACCGATGAAAGCAAACAAGTACAGAATTCATCCAAATACTGAGCAAATGGAAAAATTATCCATACAGTTTGGCTGTGCTAGGTTTGTCTACAATGATGCTTTGGCAAAGAAAAGAGATTTCTGGAATTCAGGTGCTTACAACATTTCCCGGTTTGAGCTACAAGCTATGCTCAAAACAATGAAACAGGATTTAGATACGGTATGGCTAAAGAAAGCCCATAGCCAAGTGCTGCAAAGTGCACTGCTCAACCTCGATAAAGCTTTCACCAATTTTTTTCAAGGCCGAGCAAAATTCCCTCGATTCAAGAAGAAAAATCAAAAGCAATCAATACAATACCCTCAAAGCGTCAAAATAGAATCAGATAAAATCTATTTGCCCAAAGTGGGCTGGGTAAAATGCGTCGTTCACCGTCAGTTTGAAGGAAAAGTCAAAACAGTGACAATTTCTAAGTCGCCTTCTGGTAAATATTATGCTTCAGTTTTGATTGATAATGGTCTTGTTGAAGCAAAACCAATAAAACATATTGAGAAGGTTGTGGGCTTAGATATGGGTATTCATGACTTTATTGCAGATAGTCACG
>JABHGC010000236.1 GCA_018672285.1 Methylococcales bacterium | reverse complement strand
TAGCTTATTACTTTACACCTGAGTCTTACTTTACTCTATAGGTGTTTTTATTTAGCTACGACCAGAGGTCATGCACTTATCATACGAATTCAGGTTGTACTACTATGTGCTGAAACACACAGGGCCAGACATGGTGGCATTAATTACACTGATTACCCCTGTTACCGCCCTTATCTTAGGCGCACAATTGAACAATGAGATCATTACAGTACAGGTTTGGATCGGGACACTGTTCATTATGCTAGGTCTTGGCGTTTATTTATTTGCAGGAAAAATAAAAGCCAGAATTGCATCATGATAATAAAGCGACTGTTTTGGCTTGAGCATAAACAGTCGCGCCTATTTTAAGACCTAAAATATCTGCCGATTTTCGCGTTAATCGAGACAACATAAAACGCTCCCCTACCCGCAATTTGACCAATAATTGCGCCTCACCAATAGTCACCATTTCATCGACGATGGCTGTAAATATGTTCAAAATACTGGTTCCGACTTGGTGCGTGAGCGTCAGGCTCACATCTCTGGCCGCAACCCGAACCCGAACGGATTGCCCCAATGTTAAAGTCTGCTTTGGCACGGTAAATCGCCCACCTGAAAAATCCAAGTACGCCAACGCATACTCATCATCGATATCAGCAACAACGGCTTCAATTAATGCTTCTGCCTGCTCACCTTGCGCCAACGGGTACTGAAGCTGCGTCAACAACTTAGCAGTGGCACCACTTGCCGTCACTCGTCCTGCTGACATCAGCACCAAATGGTCGGCTATTTTTGCAACCTCATCTGTTGAGTGACTCACATAAATCATCGGGATTTTTAATCTACGCTGCAGCAACTCAAAATAAGGCAATATTTCTTGCTTTAAACCGTCATCAAGCGCGGATAAGGGTTCATCGAGTAATAACAATTTAGGGCTTACTGCGAGCGCCCTAGCAATAGCCACTCGCTGCTGCTCCCCACCAGACAACTGATTTGGTTTTCTTGACATTAAATCAGCAATATCTAACAGTTCAACAACTTTCTCGGTGGCAATCAACCGGTCTTTTTTTGCAATTCGCCTCAAGCCGTATTCGACATTTTTTTGAACGGTTAAATGTGGAAACAAACTCGGCTCTTGAAACACATACCCTACCGGCCTCTTATGAGCAGGCAAGTTACGCTGTGGGTTTTGCCAAACATGCCCGTCAACGTCCAGCTCCCCCTCAGCAGTAGGCTCCAACCCTGCAATGGCTCTTAATAATGTTGTTTTACCACAGCCAGAAGCACCAAATAAGGCGGTAATGCCACGGCTTGGGATCACAAAATCCACCGCCAATGAAAAATCGCGCCGCTTCAACCCAAACTGAATCTGAATACTCATGGTTTCACCAAGCTAAAACGCCGGTTCATTGCATAGACACAAATCAACATCACAAAAGACAACAGCAATAGCCCACCTGAAAGCCAGTGCGCGTGAGTATATTCCAAACTTTCTACATGGTCATAAATAGCAATGGACACAACTTGAGTTTCACCAGGAATATTGCCACCCACCATCAACACCACACCAAATTCACCAATGGTATGTGCGAAGCCTAATACCGCTGCGGTTAGAAAACCAGGTCTTGCTAGAGGCACTACGACCGTAAAAAACCGGTCTAACGGGGAAGCCCTAAGCGTTGCCGCAACCTCTAGTGGCCTGCGGCCAATGGCAACAAAAGCTGACTGCAATGGCTGCACCACAAAAGGCATTGAATAAATCACAGAACCGATCACCAATCCGGTAAAGGTAAATGCCAACGGCTCAGGTAATGGCCCATTAGCCCCTAACAATATCAACAAATAAAAGCCTAACACCGTCGGTGGTAAAACCAATGGCAAAGCCACAATCGCTTCTAATAAAAATTTAAAACGCCACTCAGTTCGGGCTAACCACCAGGCTAGTGGCGTGCCTAACAGCAGCAAAATCAATGTGGTTAAACCTGCCAACTTAAAGGTAATCAGCAGTGCAACCAAATCATTATCGTTAAGCATCATGGCAAGCCATATCCATTTTGTAAGATGATATTACGCGCAGCTTCACTTTGCATAAACGTCATAAATTCACGGTTTGCTACGGAATCTTTGAGTAGCACAGCGTGTTGTTGTATCGGCTCATATAACCCAGGCGGAACCAGCCAAAAAGAACCTAAAACCGGATTATTTGGCTGTTTTATTTGAGATAATGCAACAAATCCAAGTTCGGCACTGCCACTGCTGACAAACTGAAGTGTTTGCCCAATATTCTCACCTCTGACACGATTTTTACTCGTTGTTTGCCACAACCCTTTAGCTTGCAAAACATGCTTTGCAGCTAACCCATAAGGGGCTAGTTTAGGGTTAGCAATCGCTAAATGACGGAAAGAGGCTCGTTTTAGCACCTTCCCCTCTTTATCGACATAATTGGGTTTTGCACTCCACAGCACCAATTTCCCCACAGCATACACAAACCCACTGCCAGCTACCGCTTTATTTTCCTTCAGTAGTTTTTCTGGCCGAACAACGTCTGCAGCAAAAAAAATATCATACGGTGCGCCATGGGTAATTTGAGCAAAGTGCTTACCCGTTGAACCCACAATCATGACCACATGGTGCTCAGAAGTGGCCTCAAATTGCTGTACGAGCACCCTCATCGTTCGGGCAAAATTACTGGCTACGGCCACTTTTATATCCGCAGCGTGCACTAGCCCATAACTCAAATAGATAAGTACCATCCATCCAACACGGATTACTTTCATAGTGGCTTTATATTCATTTGGCTAATTTGATGATCTTCACCCAAGGACAACAATACATCTGCAGCCTCAGGTAGCACACTTAAAGTATGCCTTGAAATGCGCTCAAAATATTGTACAAATTGTTCTAACTGCTTTTCCGTCATAATATCACTCGCGACAGCCCCTTTTAAAGTCAACGCATTTTGTAATTTTTGCTCTTGCTCCAAACGCCATTTTAACACCGAATTAAAGTGCGGAATCTTGAGCATAATCAACGAATCCATTAAATGAAATAACGTTTGGTAAGGGCCTGCTAATTGCTCATTCACATAATGCCGCCATACCCCTTTAGTATCGCACGTTACTTCTAAAGAATTGATGGGATTAATTAGCTGTGATGCTGTTTGAGGGGCGCTACCAACACACCAGCCTTCAAACACAATAATATCAGGGTTCGGCTCTGACATCCTATCGGCTGATTTATCATCAATGGATTTATCAAATACAGGCAGTAATACTGGTTCAGAGGGGTTTTGTATCATTGAGGTTACAACCCTTATCGCCAACCCAACATCATGCGTACCCGGTACACCTCGAGTTGACAATAGCGGATGCACTTTTGCAGCAAGCTGTCGCCTTTCCTGTTGACTAAGATAAAAATCATCTAAGGATAAAACCAATACACGCCTGTTGAAATGAGACTCCAGCAACCGCTTTAAAAGCAAAGCCAATGTAGATTTACCAGAACCTTGAGCACCATTAAGACCTACTACGACAGGCCGTTTCGTTGCCTGCGAAGCCAACCACTGTGCTAACGGCTCATAGTATTGCCCCAGCAAATCATCACTGCGCTCATTTGGCGTGATCTTCTCTTGCAATAAAAATTCAATATAGCTTTTTTTAAGTACTTCCACAGCAGGTTTCATGCGACAATAACCCAAATTTATCCCATTTTAACTTAATCAACTAAGACAGGTATTATGAAAAAACTTTACACTCTACTTTTTATTTTATTCTCAAGCACAATCGTTCAAGCCAACACCAGTCCAGCCCCTAAGGAGCCACAACTTATGACTCAAGATGAAATGGAACGCCTAGTCATTAACCACGTTGATGTCATAGAACAAACCCAAGGGTATGTTGTATTCACCTATAAGCAGGTTAAAATCGCTCTAATATCCGATGTAAAACATGATCGCATGAGAATGATCAGCCCCATCACTGAATATGCGAAAGTGACCACCAAACAAAAAGACCTTATCATGGAAGCCAATTTTCACAGTGCTTTAGATGCCCGCTACGCCAGCAGTAACGACACACTGTATTCGGCATTTATTCACCCGATGTCCTCTTTAAATAAAGCCGACATTTTAAGTGCTATCGAACAAGTCGCCACATTGGCGCTCACCTTTGACAGCAGCTACAGCAGCGGCACATTAAGTTTTGGTGGCCAATAATTTACGCTTGAGCAACCATCTCCTGACATTTTTTACGAGAGCGCCGGTTTAACACAATCCCGCCAATAAACATCAACACAGCAAAACCGGCCATACTTACCTCATTGGATTTAGCACCACTGATAACCTCTTCAGGGGATCCGTAGTAAAACCTCACAGGCTCGCCTGACATTTTATATAAAGCCCCATCTTTCATTTGCGCGATAATCACCACCTGCACATCATTTGGGATGATTTTTCGCATTAACTCCGATGAGGTTGGGTTACTAATGTCGTATGTGGCTAAGTCATACAATTCACCGCCATACTGTAAGTGCGTCTTCACTGCGACCCGAGCTTCACCTTCATACTTAAAGCTAGGCCGTCCAACGGCTTTCGTTGCATTTTTCCACTTTAATTGATCCATTGGAATGGCAATTGGGATTGAGCGTTCCCCATCCGTAATCACGATGTCATCCGCTTGTGCTTGCCAATCAATCACTGAAATCTTTTTAACCTTACCTTTAACCCTGCTTTTAAGCTCAAGCAACAACCGACCGGCAACCACCTCATCTTTGGTGTCCGTCATCAAGACGGGGCTATCCGCATGTAGCCGACCAGACACTTTGACCACGACCCCAGGCTGATTCTTTAATTCAGACAAGGGCGTTTCAGCCAATGACGCAAGCTGTTCACTCGCAGAGCCGGTAAAAAGGGTCACCCCCAACAACACAACTGCAAAAAAAGAAATACCGACGCCCAGAAACTGCATACTCTGCGTCGTTTCCCAAGCCTTTCGATTGACACCCTCTGGCACTTTAGCCACAACACTCTCCTATTATTTCTTTAATATACCGCACCCACTAGATCAAACATGAAATGAAAATACCACCTCTAGCGTGAAAGTAACCCCTGAAACCAACGCACTCCCAATCGTTACAACCCTCTCTGAGCTTTAAGATCCATGCCGCATTTTTCATAACAAAATCATCAAGAAACGTTATTTCAACTATGATTACCTACTGAAACCGTGTAGAATTCGTGACCCTTCGCATGGTATTTCATTTTATCTGCACTTGCTTACATTTATTTTAGCCTATTGATTTAACAGGATTTTTATGATTAATCTTTGTGCAAAAAACCAACCATGCGACCCGAAACTCGAAGTACTCTCAGGGCTTACTGTAGCGCTTGCCCTCGTCCCTGAAGCCATTGCCTTTGCATTTGTTGCCGGTGTTGATCCGCTGGTTGGTCTATACGCCGCATTCATTGTCGGCCTGATTACCGCAGTTTTTGGTGGCCGCCCCGGTATGATTTCTGGTGCGACAGGGGCTTTAGCCGTCATCATGACAGGACTTGTTGCAGCACACGGGCTGGAATACTTGCTGGCTGCTGTTTTATTAATGGGTTTAATTCAAATACTGGCAGGTGTGCTGAGGCTCGGAAAGTTCGTTAGGCTTGTCCCACACCCGGTAATGCTCGGTTTCGTCAATGGTCTAGCGATTGTGATTTTACTGGCACAAGTTGGCCAATTTAAAATCAAAGATGAAGCCACAGGCGCTATGGTCTGGCTCGACAATACCTCGCTCTGGACAATGGGCGGCCTCATCTTACTAACCATGTTGATCATTCACTATTTACCCAAGCTAACCAAGGCAGTACCTGCACCGCTGGCTGCCATTGTCATCGTTTCAACCATTGTAATCACCTTCGACCAACTCCCCGCTCGAACCGTTGGCGACTTAACCTCAATTGCAGGTGGCTTTCCCCAGTTTCATATCCCCAACATTGCTGTTGGATCCTTTGGTGAGTTGGTTGACCTGTTAATCATCATCTTCCCATTTTCACTCGCTTTTGCAGCCATTGGTTTAACCGAGTCACTATTAACCTTAAGCCTGATTGATGAAATGACCGAAACACGCGGACAAGGCAACAAAGAATGCATCGGTCAAGGCCTTGCGAATGTCACTTGTGGCTTCTTTGGCGCCATGGGTGGCTGCGCGATGATTGGCCAATCAATGATTAACGTCAACTCCGGTGGCCGGGCACGGCTTTCTGGCATTGCCGCGGCTATTTTCTTACTGATTTTCATCATGTTCACTTCATCACTGATTGAGCAAATCCCAATTGCCGCACTCGTAGGCGTTATGTTTATGGTGGTCATTGGTACTTTTGAGTGGTCCAGTTTTAGGATCATAAAACGAATTCCCAGATCAGACGCTCTGATTTTAGTCGCTGTTTCAGCCATTACTGTGATCACAGACAATTTGGCCATTGCCGTTGTCATTGGTGTGATTATTGCCGCATTGGTCTTTGCTTGGAACCACGCAAAGCACATCACGGTTGTTGTTACTCGTGACGCTGAAAACTCCAAAGTATATGAGTTACACGGCCCGCTCTTTTTTGGCTCAGTCCACAACTTTCAAGAGCTGTTTGACCCTAAAAATGACCCAGATGACGTGGTTGTAGAATTTAAATATTCACGCGTATCTGATCACTCTGGCATTGAAGCTATCGATACCTTGGCAGAGCGCTACCTGAAATCCAATAAACGTTTGCACCTTAGACACTTAAGCCCTGAATGCACTTTATTAATGAGCAAAGCGGGTAATTTATGTGAAGTCAACGTCATTGAAGATCCGACCTATCACGTTGCAGACGACAAATTGGCATAATACATGAAATTTACTGACTTAAATCTATCCCCAGCCATCTTACAAGCCATTGAAGAGCAAGGGTACACCGACCCTACGCCCATTCAGGCACAAGCTATCCCTGCTGTTTTAGAGGGTAAAGATGTGATGGCTGCAGCACAAACCGGCACAGGTAAAACCGCAGGTTTTACCCTACCCATTTTAGAGAAGCTCAGCCAATCTGGTGAGCGAGCTAAATCTAATCAAGTGAGGGCATTAGTACTAACGCCAACACGCGAGCTTGCAGCACAAGTTGAAGCCAGCATTGATACCTATGGTAAGCACTTACCACTACGCTCAACCGTGGTATTTGGCGGTGTTAAAATAAACCCCCAAATGATGCGCCTTAGAAACGGTGTGGATATTTTGGTTGCCACACCTGGGCGGCTAATGGATTTGTACCAGCAAAATGCGGTTAAATTTAAACAATTAGAAGTGTTGGTCTTAGATGAAGCCGATAGAATGCTCGACATGGGCTTCATTCGCGACATTAAAAAAATCATCGCCTTACTGCCGAAAGACAGACAAAATTTACTCTTTTCTGCGACCTTCTCAGACGACATTCGCCACCTTGCTAAAGGCTTAGTGAGAAACCCCGTAGAAATTTCTGTCACCCCCAGAAATGCAGCTGCGCCTTCTGTTAAACAATGGATTTGCCCCGTTGATAAAAATCAAAAATCGCCACTGCTCATCCGGTTGATTTTAGACAACCAGTGGCACCAAGTATTGGTTTTTTCTCGCACCAAACACGGCGCCAACAGATTGGTAAAACAGCTCGAATCAGCAGGCATTCGCTCAGCAGCCATACATGGCAATAAAAGCCAAGCGGCCAGAACCAAAGCTTTGGCCGAATTCAAAGATAATAAGGTTCAAGTGTTAGTTGCCACCGACATTGCCGCCCGTGGTATTGACATCGACCAGCTACCACAAGTCGTCAACTTTGATTTACCCAATGTACCAGAAGACTATGTACACCGAATTGGCCGAACAGGACGTGCAGGCTCCAATGGGCAAGCCGTCTCCTTAGTGTGAGCCGATGAGTTCAAGTTGCTAGCCGATATTGAAAGACTCATTAAAAAAGTACTGCCTCGTGACATTATTGACGGGTTTGACCCTGTTCACAACTTGCCTGAGTCTCGCCTTGATAAACGTCCAATTAAGGCCAAGAAACCTAAAAAACCAAGAGCAGACCACCAAGATGGTCAACGTTCTACCGGTAGTGCTAAAAAGCAACAAGGCAACAACCAAGGTAACCGCCGTAGCAAGCCTCAAAATAGACGTAGCAGGTAAATTTGGTGCTTCACAACACTTAACAAATTCTGGGTAACGGGTCGTCCTCAAGCTCCTCTAAAAACCGCTCGCCACCCAGCTCCGTCCTCAGTGAGACGGCGCCATCTCCCTCGCGAACCTCTCCAATAATACTCGCATCGCTACCATCAGGGAGCGCTTGCCATTGCTGTAAAAAGGCATCAGCAGAATCTGCTGCAACAATTGCAACAACACGCCCTTCACAGGCTAAATACAAAGGGTCGTAGCCGAGCATCTCACACACAGAGCCCACTTCATCTTTAATAGGAATATCTAGCTCTGAAAGCTCAATATCCAACCCCGTTGCCCGAGCCATTTCATGACACACCGAGACGAGGCCGCCCCGAGTTGGGTCACGCATAAATTTCAAACCCGGCTGTAAATAGGCACAAGACGTTAATGGTGTCACACTGGCAGAGTCAGAAAACAATTCGCCACTTAAGCCAAACTGCTCTCTGGCCAACATCACACAAATTCCGTGATCACCGAATGAGCCACTGGCAATAATTTTGTCACCCGATTGTATTTGGTGTAGCCCAATATTGAGAGAAGGATTTTTCACACCAACACCCGATGTGGCAAAATACACCCCACCGCCTTCTCCTCTAGGTAATACCTTGGTATCACCTGCCACAATTTTCACCCCAATATTGGCTGCTGCCTCAGCCATGCTTTTAACGATTTTGTCTAGCTGAGCAATTTCAAAACCTTCTTCAATAAAAGAACACAACGTCAGATACAGGGGTACGGCACCAGACACAGCCAAGTCATTGGTTGTACCATGCACCGCAAGTGAGCCAATGTCGCCACCAGGGAAAAACAGTGGTTTGACAATAAAACCATCTGTACTCACCATCAACTCCCCCTCTGGCGGCATAATGGTCGCTGCATCCACCTGCACATTAAGGTCATTCTCACCAAAGTATTTTGCAAAAACGGACTCAATAAGCTCCCGCATATATCGACCACCGTTACCATGCGCTAAAGAGATATATCGATCATTCATATTGTCGCCCTCTCCATTCCATTAACTGACCAAATGCAATACCAGAATCATTACAAGGCACTTGCTTTGGCAACAACACCCTAAAGCCCTTATCTTTTAACAACTCAGTACACAGCTCAACAAGTCGGCGATTTTGAAACACCCCTCCTGTTAACCCCACCACGCTAACACCTGAAACATTCCTCTGTAAGCAAGCCATATTAAGCACGCAGTACGCAAGACTATTGTGAAAAATGGCCGCTCTATCTTCTACCGAATACGATTCATCCAGCATAAGCATCATCAATGGCTGCCAATCAAAGGTATTAACACCTTGCTGATCGACAATAGGCAACTCAAGATAATACGACTCATCAGAACAGCATGCCTCTAATTGTGCAGGCCCTTGCCCTTCAAAACTGGCGACCTGACAAACCCCTAGAATGGCAGCAGCCGCATCAAATAAGCGACCAATTGCCGTCGTCTCAGGGCTGTTGAGTTGCTTTTCCCACGCTTGCTTTAATAGACCATTCGCATCATAACTCGGCATTAAATCCAGGTTCATTTCCCAACCAATAGAGGCCGCACTACGCCAAGGTTGCCTCGCAACCTTATCATTACCAGGTAAGCGAAAAGACCGCATACTCCCAACCCGCCGCCACTGCCCGGGTTTACCGAGCATCAACTCACCTCCCCACAACAATCCATCTTGCCCTAAGCCAACGCCGTCCCAGGTAAACATCATGACCAGAGAAACCCGTTGGTGCTCAGCATAAAGTGCCGATGCATGCGCCTGATGATGGTAAATGGTTGTTACAGGAAGCGGCTGTTTGTTTGCCCACAGGCTATTACTGTAGCCTGTGTGAGCGTCACATAAAATTCTCGTTACCGTCACTTGATACAATGCTTGTAAATCCTCAATCATCTGAGCAAACACTTGCATGCTCTTACGTGAAGACAAATCACCAATATGGGGAGACAAGACTACTCGGCCTTCCCAACCAATCGCAATGGTATTTTTTGTAAATGCACCAACAGCCAAAACCGCTTCAGGGAAAGATTCACCCACAGATAATTCCAGCGGTGATACACCTCTTCCCATACGAATAGGATAGGGTTGTTGATTAACAAGGCGATATACAGGGTCATCTGCAGGTCGTTCAATCTGACGATTATGGTGTAAAAAACCATCGGCAATACTCGATAAACGCAGCGTCACTTCGTCGTTCAATGTCATGACAGGCTCACCTAACAAATTAGCAGAAGTCGCCACCATTGGTTTTTTAAATTGATCTAACACACAATAATGGAGCGGACTGTAAGGCAACATGGCACCCACCCCTTGGTTCAGCAGCGTCACACTTTTAGCAAGCCCTTGAACCGGTTGGTCAATCACAACAATTGGACGGACAGCACTCAACAACAGCACCTTCTGCCCTGAAGATAAGCTAACATGATCTTCTATTGTTGATAGTTCATCCTCGCCGGTGGCCGGAAACATCACCGCCAAAGGTTTATCAGGGCGGTGCTTACGTGCTCTTAATTTTTGTACGGCAGCCTCATTTGTTGCATCACAACAAAGGTGATAACCACCAATACCTTTCATCGCAACAATTAACCCTTGGTTTAACGCATCAACTGCCCCTTGTATTGCATCACGCTCAATACGAGGCTCCTCACTATTTTTCAGGTAAAAATATAAAATAGGGCCACAGTCAGGGCAAGCGATTGGCTGGGCATCAAACCGACGATTCAATGGGTCATGATACTCCTGCTCACACACAACACACATTGGAAAATCCGACATCGTGGTCACAGGGCGATCATAAGGTAATTGCTTGATAATGGTGTAACGTGGGCCACACTGAGTACAATTAATAAATGGATATTGATAACGATGGTTTTCAGGGTCACGCAACTCTTTAATACAGTCTTTACACACACTGTAATCTGGTGGCAATGCAATATGGGGGTGCGCGCTCTGGCAACTTTTAGCAATGACAAACTGGCCACCCGTAATTGCATCATACTCAGCAAAACCAACAATATGCGGCTGTGCAATCGCCGGTGCCCGCATCACAATGTCACTGACAAACCGCTCGGCTTGGCGTAACTCTGCTGAAAACACCACCTCAACAGTCCCCGTTAAATTTTTTACCCATCCAGAGAATTGGTACGAATGTGCCAACCTATAAATAAAAGGGCGAAAACCAACTCCTTGGACATGCCCATCAATAACCACTCGGTAAGTCTTCATCGCTTGGTATGTGCCCACCAAATACGGCAAGCCCCTTCATCTGACACCATACAAGGACCAATCGGGTGTCTTGGCACACATGCCTTGCCATACAATCGACACTCATTGGGATAAATTTCCCCCATCACCACCTTGGCGCAATCACACCCAGGCGGCATTTCACCCGCGCGTTTACGCGCATCATCGTGATAACCTGGAAAATGTTCATTCACATCCAAATAACGATACGGCTCACTGAGCGCAAAACCTGACTTAGGAATGGTACCGACACCTCGCCAAGTCGCATCGACAACAGTCATTACCTCAGAGAGCATTTTCTGAGCGCCAACATTGCCTGTAGGTTTAACCACCTCGGGATAACAATTATCTAAAAATGGCTTACCCGATTCAAACTGCCTAATAACAGAATAGGTTGCGGCTAACAATGATTCGGGTGAAAACCCTGCAACCGCGGCAGGGAGGTTAAAATCCTCCACTACAAAAGCCCATTCTTGCGGCCCCATAATCGTCGCTACATGACCTGGGGCGACTAAAGCATTAAAACCGGGAGAGTCTGAGCTTAATAACACGTGAATCGCAGGCCAAGTTAACCGGCCAGAGAGCAATATTTTTAAATTATCCGGCACACCTTGTGCAATCATAGCCGCAGTGGGTGCTGTGGTCGTCTCAAAGCCTGCTGCAAAAAACACCACCGTATCATCAGGGTTTTGCTCGGCTATTTGAATCACGTCCATTGGGGATGCAATGGGCTTGATTCGAGCGCCAGCCGCTTTTGCCTGCTCTAATGTTCTGGCTTCTGATTTTTTAACATTAACAGGTACCCTAAGCATATCGCCATACGCAACAAGAATAATATCTTCATGCAAAGACAGCTGTATTGCCTGGTAAATATCTTCCTCTGGGCAAATACAAACAGGGCAACCAGGCCCAGGAATTAACTCAATGTTTTTTGGTAATGCACCGCGTATACCTGACATGGTGATAGAACGCTCATGCCCACCACACACATTCATGATTTTAATGGGCTGAGAAATTGGCATTTCGTGAATTAACGTTAGCCATTGTTTAGCACTGATCCCCATCGCAATAGACCTCAAGATATTCGTTAAATTTAGCGCTAATAGAGGATATTTTTAAAAACACCTCACGCGATTAACCTATAAAATACCAATTAATAACAGACAACTAACCGTGCTCATGCAAAAGCACACCATCAGACTGAGTTTTTGTTTTGATATCGACCCCATCAAGCAACCTCTGCTTCTGCATCGCAACTTCACTGATAACCCAATCAATCCATGCCTCCACTGACTCAGCATTCTTCACAGAGACTTGCAGCACAGGCGCATCATTCGCTAACTCACGAATGTGTAAGATCGCTTTATCAGGTGAAAAATCCTCTAAATAAGGCAATAAATCTGTTTTACTGATCACCACTTGGTCAGCGGCTCTAAACATAACGGGGTATTTTTCAGGTTTATCATCCCCTTCGGTAACAGACAATAAAGCCACATTAATGTGGTGGCCTAAATCAAAACTCGCGGGGCAAACAAGGTTGCCAACATTTTCGATAAATACAACATCAATATCTTTCAAGTCCATCTTATGCAGTTCCGTGTGCACCATGTGGGCATCTAAATGACAAGCCGTTCCGGTGACAATTTGAATCGCCTGAACCCCTTGCTGGCGAATTCTTTGGGCATCATTTTCAGTTTCTAAATCCCCTTCAATGACTGCAATTTTCAAGCGCCCTTTTAACTGTTGTGCCATCACTTCTAATAATGCCGTTTTACCTGAGCCTGGGGATGACATTAAATTCATCACTAAAACCCCCTGAGCATCAAAGTGCTGGCGATTATGTGCTGCAATTTTATCGTTTTCACTCAAGAGATTCGTCAAAACTTCAATCGCAACAGAGCCATCACTCGTATGTGACAAAGCGCCACCGGGTTGAACTAAATGTTGATTTCCGGACGTTACGTTACAACCACAAGTATCACACATGCGCTACTCCTTGATTTTCAGCTTCTTCAATTCCCACCAAACCGACCCGCTTCAATAGCAACTCATCACCACTGATCAACTGCGTTTTATAGTCACCACAATGCCCACACACCAAACGATTAATGACGGCATCTGAATCTTTGCCACAGCTCATACAATGCACCTTTATTGAAAGAAGCTCTATTTCCAATACCGATTTTTCTGCCAGCGTCCCAGCCACAGCCAAAGGGAATGCATGCTTTAATAATGATGCCTCAACGCCAGATAAAGGGCCAATTTGCAACACAACTAAATCCACCGAGGTGGCATGATGAGATTGAGCCACTTTTTCAACTTGGTCAATCAGTGCTAAGCAGACTGATAACTCATGCATCCGTCTCACCTGCCGATAATGTGGCTAACATTTCGTCATATAACTCCCAAGATGAGCGCGCATCTTGTTCCGTCATTTTTTCTATGGCATAACCCACATGCACCATCACAAAGTCACCCACTTCAACAGACTCCCCTTGAAGCATAAATAAATTGACCTCTCGACTCACACCCTTAGCTTCACATTGCGCGACAAATTGGTCTATTGATTTGACCTGCATGGGAATACCTAAGCACATAATTTTAACCTCAAATAATCCTTGACAAAACCACAAAAAATCACATTAATAACATTATGACGCAACATACTGTACTCATTCTTGGCATCGGTAATAACTTATTAACCGATGAAGGTATTGGCATACACGCCATTACCGCACTCATTCCTGATCTCGGTCAAGCGGAACACATCCGGTTGCTTGATGGCGGCACTCTCAGCTTTACTTTAGCCGCTGAAATTGAATCTGTTAACCACCTTATTGTCATTGATGCAGCACAACTGAATAGCCCCCCTGGTACGGTTAAAATATTTAACAATGACGCTATGGATCATTTTTTAGGTCATAGCAAACGCAGTGTACATGAGGTAGGTCTGCTCGACTTAATGGACATTGCACGTCTCACAGACCACTTACCTGAGCAACGCACACTCATTGCTGTACAGCCGGAAATATTAACCTGGGGAGAGCAATTAACCCCAGCTGCAGCAAGTGCGTTACCCACCATCATTTCAGCGGTAAAAAAACAACTTCAACAATGGTCAATTCCACTATAAGGCTGATGCCGGCTCGAAAAATTGACCTCTATCAAATACTTTCCAATGAAATATAAGCGCAATATTATTTGACCTAGATCAAAACATCCAAATTTTCTCATGATAATCTGATACTAAGCTAAGTAATAAATGGCTGTGTTACTCATAAAGGGAGATTTGAGCATGAACAGCGCTGTCAAGGTCTGCACACACCAAAATGCCATACCCATTTTGCACGAAATAAAACATGCACTCCTCAAGCTGGCCGAGAACAATCAAGCCACAACCATTGATCTCTCTTCACTCCCTATGACATCTCAAGATACAGAGCAATTACTCAGCACCCTAGGCAAAGGAGAAGTCAATGTCACACTCACCAGCGCAGGGGAATCAACCTTTTGGGAAACACAATTTCCTGGCGTTTGGGTAACACAGCATCAGCCTCACTTTTCTAGCAAGCAACTCACTTACATAGAAATATGTTTATTCCCTTCGTTGTTAATGGCCCAGCAAGCGGATATTACCGACGGGCTAAACCGGTTACAGGAGATCATGTCATGAGCAAGCAATACACATTGATGGATCATTTACAGGGACAAGGGATTACTCGCCGAGGTTTTTTGAAGTTTTGCTCCATTACCGCCACTATGCTGGCATTACCTCCAAGCTTAATTCCGCAGATTGCCAAAGCATTGGAGAGCGCTAAACGACCGTCGGTTATTTGGTTATCATTCCAAGAATGTACAGGCTGCACTGAGTCTATTACGCGCTCACATGCACCCACGATTGAATCCTTAATTTTTGACTTTATCTCTCTAGATTACCATCACACATTACAAGCTGCCTCTGGCCATGCTGCAGAAGCCGCACGTGAACAAGCCATGAAAGACAATGAAGACCAGTATATTTTAGTTGTGGATGGCTCCATCCCCACTGGCAACCCTGGTTTTTCAACCATTGCAGGCATCGATAACAAACAAATGCTCATTGATACTGCCAAACATGCCGCTGCTATTGTGGCCGTTGGCACCTGTGCGACTTATGGCGGTTTACCTCATGCCGACCCTAACCCTACCAATGCAGTTGCAGTCAGCGATATCATCAAAGACAAACCCATCATCAATGTGCCTGGCTGCCCACCGATTCCTATCGTCATGACCGGTGTACTTGCCCACTTTTTAACCTTTGGCACGATTCCAGATTTAGATGATCTTGGCCGACCAAAAATGTTTTATGGCAACAGTATTCACGATCGCTGCTATCGCAGGCCATTTTATGAAAAAGGATTATTTGCCGAAACCTTTGATGACGAAGGTGCAAAAGCGGGTTGGTGCCTATTTAAGTTAGGCTGCAAAGGACCAACCACTTATAACGCCTGCGCCACCGCAAAATGGAATGAAGGCACCAGCTTCCCTATTGAAGCCGGCGCGCCTTGCATTGGCTGCTCACAGCCTGATTTTTGGGATAACGGCGGGTTTTATAACGCCTTATCTCAACCCACCATAAGCATAGGCGAAACGGCTGCTGCCGCTATTGCTGCCGGTGCTGTCGCCAGCGTTGCAGCGAGTGCGATTCACAAATCTGCAAAAGCAAAAGCGGCTAAAAAACACCATACAGTGACAACGGATGACATGGAGTAACCATTATGAACATCGATTCCATCACACTACTCAACTGGGCTAGAGGAAGCGGTTTTGAATGGGCGTTGGCTATTTTTATATTTGGCACACTCTACCGGGTACTCACCCTGCTCATGCTCGGCAGAAAACGCAATTTAGCCCCCGCTAAATCAGCTGAAACATCTGCCGGCGTTCGCACGGTATTTCGCCGGTTTGCCCCTGCTAAAGGGCTTTTCTCCAAAGCCCCCTTATTACACATAGCGGGTATCACTTTTCATCTCGGTTTTTTTCTGATTCTGTTTTTTTACACACCTCACATCGAAGCATTAAAAACCGTTTTGGGCTTTAGCTGGCCTGCATTACCCAATAGTGTGATTACCGCAACCACCGTTGTTACCATGATCGCCATGATCACACTCTTAATTTATCGCATCACCGATCCTGTACGTCGATTTATCAGTGATGGGCATGACTATTTTATCTGGGTGATCAGTTTCCTACCGCTATTAACAGGGTACTTGGCATTCAATCACGCCCTATTGCCTTACACATTAATGCTCGCGTTGCACATACTGTCGGTTGAACTATTAATGGTACTTTTGCCTTTCACCCGTTTAGGACATTTTATCGCCATATTTTTTGCTCGATTTTATAGTGGTAGCGACATAGGCCGGAAAGGAGTGTCATCATGAGCACCAATACCATCGCACTAAATGCCTTTGTTGAACAAATGGACAGCAGTATGTCAGCGTATTTTCAAAGCTGTACCCACTGCGGGTTATGTGCCGAAGCATGCCTTTTCCAAACAGAAACACAAGACCCAAAGTACACGCCCATTCACAAAATTGAATTAATGAAACGGGCATGGCAGCAAGAAATGACCCTCACTGGGAAGCTATTAAAATCTATTGGCTTAGCCAAACCCATCACGGATGATGATCTTTCTGAATGGGAAAAAGTCGTCTACGACGGCTGCACGCTCTGTGGCCGCTGCTCCATGGTTTGCCCTGCAGGTATTGATATCAGTGGCATTATTCGCAAAGCACGTGAAGCGTTTGTCGCCTCCAAACATACACCTGAAGGGCTACGCCACGGCACCAAACGCGCAATGGAGCTTGGCAGCCCAATGGGCGTTCAACTCCCTGCATTGCTCGCGCAATTAAAACACGTTGAAAAAGACACAGGACTCAGTATTCCGGTTGACGTTGAAGGTGCAGACTACCTTGCGCTACTTTCCTCAATGGAAATCATGTATTACCCAGAATACATTGGTGCATTGGCTAAAATTTTCGACCATGCCAACGTTTCCTGGACACTCTGCTCAGAGGCCTTTGAGGCCACCAATGCGGGCATTCAAATTGGCTCAAGTGACCTTGCTGCCGAACTGGTTGAACGGATTGTTAGCGGTGCAGAAAAATTAAAGGTGAAGCATGTCATTAGCCCCGAATGCGGACACGCCTACACAGCCATTCGCTGGGAAGGGCCAAACCTCATCGGCCGACCATTTTCATTTCATGTGATACACATTTTAGAGCTGCTTGATCAACTCCGTGCAGAAGGCCGCTTAAAAACCACAGGATCATGGGATGAATCATTTACCTTTCATGACCCTTGTCAACTGGTGAGAAAAGGCGGTGTCGTACAAGAGCCTCGGCACTTAATGGGCATGTTTACAACCGGCCTTAAAGAAATGCCCGACGCCGGTGTCATGAACTGGTGCTGTGGTGGCGGTGGTGGCGTAAGTGCCAACCCTCGCGCCGAAGATTTAAAACACATTGTGTTTAACAAGAAAAAAAATCAGATTGAACATACTGGTGTCAACACACTGGTTACCGCTTGTGCTAACTGCAGAATGACCATAGAAGAAGGCGCAGAACACTACAACATGGATTTAAATATCATTGGACTCACCGAAAAACTCGCAGAATATCTCGAGCCAAACCAATGAGCTAAAATGGGAGAATCATTATGAACAAACGCGTCATTGTTGATCCGATCACCCGAATTGAAGGCCATTTAAGGGTCGAAGCTCAGGTTGAAAATAACATCATCACCAGTGCTTACTCATCTGGCACGATGGTTCGTGGTATTGAAATAATATTGAAAGGGCGAGACCCTCGAGATGCTTGGGCATTTGCTCAACGCATTTGCGGAGTGTGCACTTTAGTACACGGAATCGCCTCCGTGCGTTCTGTGGAAAACGCACTCAATTATACCGTACCTGCCAACGCTCAGATCATTCGTAATTTAATGATTGGCGCCCAATACATTCACGATCATGTAATGCATTTTTATCATTTGCATGCACTGGATTGGGTTGATGTTGTCTCTGCTTTAAAAGCAGACCCCAAAGCGACGTCTGATATTGCACAAAGCATTAGCAGCTACCCCAAGTCCTCTCCCGGTTATTTTTCGGACACCCAGAAGAAACTGAAAAACTTTGTTGAGTCAGGCCAACTGGGTATTTTTAATAACGGTTACTGGGGGCACTCAGCTTACAAACTTCCACCCGAAGTCAATTTGATTGCCGTAGCGCATTACTTAGAGGCACTCGCATGGCAAAGAGATGTCGCCAAACTACACACGATATTTGGTGGCAAAAACCCTCACCCTAACTTTTTAGTCGGCGGTGTCCCCTGCCCCATCGACTTAAATTCAGACTCAGCCATTAACATGAAAAAATTGGCTCAAGTGCACAATATCATCCAGAAAATGATTGCCTTTGTAGACCAAGTGTATATCCCAGATACCTTAGCCATTGCAGGTTACTACAAAGACTGGGCCTTTAAAGGAGAAGGCATTGGCAACTTTATGACCTACGGTGATTTACCCGAAAAAGGCATGGATGATCCTTCTAGCTTCTTCCTACCCAGCGGCGTCATTTTGAACCGAGATTTAAGCAAAATACACGAAGTTGATCTCAACGATGAAAGCCAAATTCAAGAGTATGTACCTCACTCTTGGTACAACTACAAAGGAGGTAAAGAAACCGGCTTACACCCATATGATGGCGAAACTGAGCTAAATTATACCGGCCCTAAACCACCGTATGATCAACTTGATGTAGATGCCTCATACTCATGGCTGAAATCTCCTCGCTGGAAAGGCCATGCGGTTGAAGTTGGCCCACTTGCCAGAGTCTTAATGCTCTATGCCAAAGGCCATGAGCAAACCAAGGATTTGGTTGGCATGACACTCAGCAAGCTAGACCTACCTATAGAAGGCTTATTTTCAACACTAGGCCGTACTGCTGCCCGAACATTGGAGACCAAGATCATAGGTGATGCCATGAACACTTGGTATAACCAATTGGTCAGCAACATTAAAGGTGGAGACAGCAAAACCTTTAACGACACCCTTTGGGAACCTTCAAGCTGGCCCAAAGAGGCTCGGGGCGTAGGTTACATGGAAGCACCACGAGGCGCACTGGCTCACTGGATCGTCATTAAAGATCAAAAAATAGATAATTATCAAGCGGTTGTACCTAGCACATGGAACGCTGGCCCCAGAGACCATAAAGGGCAAGCAGGCCCTTATGAAGCCGCTTTAGTTGGCAATGAGCTAGAAGATGAAAAACAACCCATTGAAATACTGCGTACCATCCACAGTTTTGACCCATGCATTGCCTGTGCGGTACATTTAACAGACAAAGATGGCGAAGAGATGCTGAAGGTAAAAGTACGCTAAAAGCGACATAATATCATGCGGTTAGTGGGTGTATTAACGGCTAACCGCAACATCAACACGACTGATAATTTTGAGGGTGTTGCCCTCACGACATCGGCTATATCACAACACAATATCCCCCATTCCTCGGCCAAAGACAGCAGCCCCAAATAACCACTGAAAAAACATAAGAATTAAACTGGTGATAGCTTTAAAAGCACATCTAAACCGTACCGTCTATACTATGAGTCTTAATGCAATAAAACCAAACCAAGGCCAACCCAGTGAGCAACCATTGTATTCTCGTAGCGACCAACATCGCAGAAACCTGTGACACTTTGTGTGACATATTGAAAGAGAGTAACTTCGACGTGCTCCCCTTTTCAGATATCATGACCGGGCTTGATATTGCTGAGCACGCACCTGACCTTTTACTATTAGACATTGATGACTCAGGCATTACGCCGAGCGATATCTGCCAAAAACTCAACGCAATCAGCCATGACGGTGTCCCAATTATTATTATCTCCTCCGCTCACAGCGCTGAAGATGAAATCGAGTTTTACAATGCAGGTATTAACCAGCACATCGAGAGACCTTTTTCAGACAAGAATTTACAACGCTGGGTCAATACCTGCCTAGTTAACCAGAAAAAAATCAACCAGCTCACCGAATCCCACAATGAGTCGATGAATATGGCCAAGGCGACCATAGCCAACTCCTCAGAAATGGGCATTGCCCTACGCTTCATTCAAGACTGCTTTCAATGTGTAGAGCATGAAGAGATTGCAGAGTTAGCCTTTCAGGCACTAGACAGTTATGGGCTTGACTACAGCTTAATGTTAATCGAAATGGGAGAGCCTGAGTTTTACTTTCAAGATGACATTGAGCTACCCATCGAAAAGAAAGCGCTTCTAGGTGCCCATGGTAAAATTCCTATTTTTGAGTTTAAAGGGCGCATTATTTTCAATGCACCACACCTCACCTTACTCATCAAGAACTTACCCAATGATGAAGAGAAGATTGACCGGCTGAAAGAGCACCTGACCATATTAGTCGACAGTATTGATGCCAGAGCTGGCAGTATTGACTCTGAAATAGAGCTGCAAAACAAACAAGACATACTCACTAACATTGTTCGATTGGCAACCAATAGTATTGAAGAAATTAACCAGCAACACAGTCAATTAGAGCTGATGCACTCTGAAGTCATGTGCGAATTAGTCGTAAAACTAGAAGAGTCTTATTTACACCTTGGCCTTGAACCAAGGCAAGAAGCTTTTTTATCTGAGCTTGTCACCGAAACAGAAAAAAACACCAAGACCCTATTCCAGAGCGGTATGAACCTCGATGTTGAGTTTCATAAGATCATCGACCAAGTCAATAAAGTACTTGCTGAAACCAAAAAAGTGAAGTTTGGCCACTAAGGCCAAACTTCACCTGCCTCACCCCCTTGCGTTATTGCACACCATTCACTGGCTGGATAAAGTCTGCAATAGGCCACAAGGGTGTTTCACTCACGTCTTCAACCGTGCGCCGCGTCTGTATTGGTAAGCGTTGCTCTTGCACCGCTTTTACGAACAACTCAATATTGCTCCAAGCAGCCCCTGTATCAGGATTAATCAAACGCTCAACATCATTAAACCCATTAAAATCACACATAATACCTGCTGACTCTATTGGCCTGACACAGCCTGTAACGGTTATTTCAGCCACATCATCAACAGTGCTGTTTAGACCGTCAATCAGCATGGCCAGCACTCTTTCCCCGTCTTTAGCGGTTAAATCTAACACTAAATTTAACCCTGAAAAGCCTTCGAACCAACCCCCGTTTTGCTTAAACACATCCGCAGAGTAAGTATTGGTTAAACCCTCTTCAATGATGCTTTTTAAGCGTGCCGGTGTCGTGGTTGCGGTTGCAAATTGATAAGCCGTTGGGAAAAATCGATAGACATCCTCTAGCGTAATATCACCCGTTGCAACATGATCTTGCTCTGTTTTAGCGCCTACTTCAGGGATCACACTTTCAAATCGAAACCCTTTGGTCATCGCCACATCGGTGCCCGTCATGTCTCTTAAAATGTCAGTCAATGCATTATTAAAATCACTTTCAAGGGAATGCCGACGTGTCATAGGGGCTTTAGTACGGCCTATCACCGTATTAATGGGCTGGGTTAGTGTTTGCATGCCTTGCATTAAACCTGCCGTCATATTCACATCATCCGCTAAAAACGGCGCCCTGGCTTTGGCAACCAAGGCTTTCATAGCAGGGTCTTCTGCCAAACGATGATCAATAGCGTGTAAAGTCCAATTTCTAGCGATGACAATATGCTCATCATCGACCACAATATCCATTTGCCCTAGGTAACCATCATTCCCGGACTCAACCACTAAAGCACCACTTTCTGATTGAATCGGCTCAAACGTGGTTTCATGGGTATGCGCTGAAAAAAACACATCAACAGAATTTGGCGTCACCAAGTTGGCCAATCGCACATCTTTCTGCAACCCAAGCTCACTCATCACGACCACAATGTCTGCCCCTTTAGCACGAAGCTCAGCGCTATGCTGCTCTATCAATTTCAGGTAAGCGGCTTCCCCCTCAGCAAACTCTAAACCCAAGGCTAAAAAGCTGGCCATTTGAGGCACAATGTCAGATGTTATGCCAATAAACCCTACAGACACATCCCCCACCTGAGGCAGCATTGTCGCAGGCATGAAAGGTTTTCCTTTTTTAAAGAACGGCGCACTATAAGTGACGTTAGCAGCTAAATTCGGGAAATTAGGTCTTTTGCCCTTTTTAAAGAAGGACATTACAGATTGTCCATACCGCTCTCTTGTCACCTTAGGACCAAATGCAAAATCCCAATTCCCCGCAACACCAACATCAATCCCTAGTGCATTAACAGGGTCAATAATGGCCTCACCACTGGTAAAAACGGCTTCCACGCCCCCATGATAGGTGTCCCCAATATTCATTAACACGCTGTTTGGGTTATTTTGACGAATCTTTTTAATCAGTGTTGCTGTTCGCGCTAAACCACCCCGCTCAACATACTCTGTACCTGGTTTATCCACGTTTTGAACCAGGTCATTATGTGGGACGAGATTGGCATGCAAGTCATTTAAATGCATGAAAGTGACCGTGCTCTTGGCAACCACAGAACCTGAGCTGCAAACGCACAGGCTAAAGGTTAATAAGCGAATGATTTTTGTTAGTTTTTGATTCATGGCTAAGTGCTCAACAGTGGTTAGTGAGCAGCCATAGTACTGAATACAATTAAATAATGATGTTCCTCAATTGTTAGCAATTGTAACAATTTGGTTACATTTAGAACTCTTCTAATTCACCTGTGTTTTCAACCTTGTTTGCTATTGCCGCATCTTCATCAAACAGCTCTGGAGACCAATCTAAGTTAAAGACAAACTTTTGGTATACAGAGAATGGTTCTAACATCCCATCAAGGTGTTCAACCGTATAATCAAAACACAGCTGAGGTGTCGCTGTTGCAAATGAAAGATGCTCTAAATCATAATTAATGATGATGGGAATTTGAGAGTTGATAGGATTTAATGGTTTGCCATTAAAAAATTCATTTTTAAGCGCCCCCCAAACTAAGTTTGTAATTTCCCCTACCACTTGATTGGAGGCACTAAAGTTATTGATGCAATCCCCCTCTTTCAAAGCCGTTCTACCTGCTATAACCGCTTGGTTGATGGCTTCCTTTTCGGATTGAATGACCATGTAACCACGACACCAATCACTTTCAATAGGAATGACGGTCACTAACTTACCATGGGTCAATTGATCCAACCCTAAATAATACATCTCACAAGACACTTCAGTAAAATTAAATTGGTTTTGTAGTGCCGCAATCGTCACTTCCTGAATTCGCTCAACAAACGGCTCAGGATACCAAGTCACCATCACATGCTCTTTGATTAACCCTTGCAAACCCTCAAGGTCATCAATAACGAACGTGCCTGCAAACTGCATCACAATCTCTGGCAAAGATTCAGCGCTGATATTCACTAGACGAAAAAAAATAGGTAATTCAGGCCGTTTACGACGAATAATTTCAGCCACAGCTACCCACCCATCTTCTCCACCGAAATCTTCAGATAAAATCACACCGCCTAAGCCAATATTGGCATCTAACACATTCGGCAAAATGTCTGGATCATCGACAATAAATGGGATCAACTCATTGGCATCACAAAAGGCTTCTAACGACTTTTCACCCTCAGTAACATCACAAACAATAATTTTACTGATCATTTCAGCTGGTTGCATTTTTTTCCAATCTTTTATTAACACGAGAATTTGTACTAATTATAGTTGAAAAATCGCTGTTTGCTTAAGCTAAACAGTCAACGCTATGAAGCCAAATTCAATTGCCCACCATTTACAGCATGACCTTGCTTAACAACTGATATCACGCTACTTTGTCACACCTTTTTGCAGGTAAATCAATCACCTCAGCTTCTGTAGACGACTGTACAAAAATTGCAACACTTGGTGCCGACAATGGTTATATTCAATGAAGCTTAATAGAGGTCAGTAAAAACATGCTAGAGATATAAAAACAAACTCAAGAGGCTATAAACACGGAATAGAAAAATCCACATGGTAGTGCTCATCATGCCGCACCCAAGAACGCCTTTTGGAAAAACGAATATGCTTTTGCAAGTAGGAGCCGCCACTTGCTTGAAATAATACGGGTTTAAATTCTTGTGCAATAATCACCCGGTTTAAACCGACACCTAACACCTTAGCCGCTTTATGCAATGCAACTAAATGCGCTGATAATGCGTCAAAATCAATCCGATAACCTTCATAGCGACCTTTTCGATCAAACTCAATATCATAACCCAAGCGATTAAAAGCATGCGTGGGTAAATGAGCAGATTGCCCTTTTGCATTCAACACCGGCATCATAAAATCGACCGACAAACCATTTCTGTGCGTTTTATGCGGTTTAAAAAGACCGCCTTCTTCAAAGCCTGTTTCTGCGTATTTGTAAACCGTTTGAGGATGAGATTTGGCCAACCGCTTAAAAGCGGCAAGCATGACCGCTTTTACCGTTGAGTGAACGTATGTTCGGCCTGCAAGTTCAGCGGCATAACTATAACTGGTAAAATTTTTACCGCTACTCGGTAATTGAACACCACCGACTAACCGACCTTGGCTAGGGGCGCCATAACAAGTACTTGCAGCTTGAGCGGTGACACTCCATACGACTAGAAAACCAAACAGTAGTGCGCTAAACCTCAGCTCCAAGTTTTTGTACATCCAGGCTTAACCCTTCCATTGCGCGGTAAAAAAGAACCAGTGCTGGCTCTAATGATTCGATGATTTAAAATGATTAACGCCTGACAACTGCTGCAACGCTAACATTAATGCCTGCGTGCCTAACTTGCCATGACCTTGGGCCTGCACCGCAAGATACAACTGATGCACTAAAGACAGCCCGGGTAAGACCAAGGACATGCGCTTAGCTTCATCTAATACAATCCCCATATCTTTTACAAAATGGGTGACAAAAAAACCGGGTGAAAAATCACTATCAAGCACCCGAGGAGCCAAGTTTTCCAATGCCCAACAAGCAGCTGCCCCACCGCCGATCGACTCCAACATAACCTCTAACTTCAAACCTGCTTTATATCCATACAACAAGCTTTCACACATACCAATCATGCTGCCTGCAGCCATAATTTGGTTGCACATTTTGGTATGCTGGCCTGCGCCTGCTGCCCCTTGATGAATGATGGTTTTAGCCATCAACTCAAACAAAGGATAGACCTCAGCAATTGCAAGCGCATCACCACCAACCATAATAGAAAGCATGCCAGCTTTAGCGCCAATATCACCACCGGAAACAGGTGCATCAATGGCTTGAACGCCTAACGCTTTTGCTTGCTGGAATATGTCTTGTGCCAAGCTTGGTTCTGAGGTTGTCATATCCACCACGATACCAGGCAAATCCTCTGCTTGTAGGATGCCAAACTCCCCTAGGTACACTTCACGCACATCTTCTGGCAAACCCACCATCGTAAAAACTATGTCACATTCATTCGCTAATAATTGAGGCGTTGCCGACCACACAGCACCTTGCTCTAATAACGGTTTCGCTTTGTGCTTAGATCTTGAGTAGACATGAACAGAGTGTCCGGCAGACATTAAGTGCCCACACATAGACAAGCCCATTACGCCAGTACCAATCCAACCGATTTGTAGTGGCGTGTGATGGTTAATCATTTAATAAATATTTCAGGAAGGCATTGCTTGAGTGTCTCCCGAGCGGCGGAGCAGCCTGGAAGTTTTAAGGTCCGAACCATTTTTTTCTGTTCTGTTTGAAGCGCACGAATGTGATTAAGGTGCTGCTTTTCTCGTTTTGTCAGCGCATTATATTTAACCACTAACGCGTTGTACTCTGCTTGCAATGACTGCTGTGAAGCGATCAGCGCATTGTGCTCATCCACTAGCGTATTATAATGCTCTAGACTGGCAGCATAACTGCCACAAGGCGTAGCAAACACTACACCAAGGCATATTGCTTTTAACCACACCTGGCTTAACTGCAACCTTTAGGACGAGGTAAGCCTGCCACTTTATTCGCACACTTAATCAAACCCTGTGGGAACAACGAGTAGATATATTTTTGGCTACTTTTGTCTTTACCATATTCTTTAGCCAGCAATTTAGAGAATTTACGTGGCTCACAAACGGTACCAGTATCTTTAAAGTAGTCCCTTGCCATGTTGATGATATTCCAGTGCTCTTCAGTTAACTCAGCAATTTGCTCTGTGACTGAAATTTGCTCAGCAAGACCTTCGCTCCACTCATCAAGGTTCAATAACCAACCTGCTTCACTTAACTCAATGGTTTGTCCATCAACAACTGCTTCCATCATTTTCTCCGATTTTTAAGACATGTAATTCATTAGTATTTTAGTAGGTTTTTACGCGCAGCACTACCGTTCATTTATAAACGTAATTATAGGGCATGTATCGCTTCCCACAGAAACACACATAACCCACTGAGTTTACATAATAGTTATCAATTATAACCCTTACTATTTCTGTGCTTTTGCAACTTTTGCAGCTTCAGCCTCTTTGGCTTCCTTATCTTTTTTTGCTTTTGCCGCACGAATTTTTCTGATTTCTTTAGGGTCAATGAGTAATGGGCGATAAATTTCGACTCTGTCACTAGGTGACAATACCTCAGATAAGTCTTTCTTCGGCATTGAAAATACACCCACTTTTGTACTGCTGACATCTATTTCAGGGAAGTCACTGAGAATACCCGAGGCGTGAATGGCTTGCTCAATTGTGCAATCATCATCCACCTCTAGAGACAAACACACCTGTTGCTCTGGTAATGCATACATCACCTCAACTAACATAACTATTCAGCCTTATAAACATGCTGCGCTCGCTGACAAAAAGCATCCACCATATTTTCAGCAATATGGTTAAAAATAGGCCCAATTGTCATGCTCAGCAAGCGATTAGAAAAAGCAAATTGTAGCTCTAATGACACCTTACACGCATCATCCCGTAAAAACTCGAATTGCCAGCAACCTGATAGCGATGAAAATGGCCCATCAACTAATGCTAACTCAATTTTATTGGGTGGTAGTAAGGTGTTTTTTGTGGTGAATTGGTTTTTTAACCCTTTCACATTCACCCCCACTTCTGCCGTTAAGAAGGCAGCTTCTTGAGATAAGATGTGAGACCTGTCACACCAGGGTAAAAATTCAGAGTATCGGTCAATGTCATTAACCAATTCATACATTTGAGCCATTGAGAACGGCACAATGGCCGTTTTTTTGATTTGTGTCATTAGTGACCACCGAGATAAGCTTCACGAATTTGTGGGTTTGCCAGTAATTCCTCACCAGACCCTGTTAATGTTATACGCCCATTCACCAACACATAACCACGCTGGGCTAATTTAAGCGCATGATTGGCGTTTTGCTCGACTAAAAAAACCGTCATGCCATCTTCTGCAATTTCTTTCAGTATACCAAATATTTGCTGCACAATAATCGGCGCTAAACCCAAGCTTGGCTCGTCTAACAACAACAGTTTTGGCCTGCTCATTAAACCTCTCGCAATCGCCAACATTTGTTGCTCACCACCAGATAACGTGCCCGCACGCTGATTTCTGCGCTCTTTCAACCGGGGAAATATATCAAAGATATGCGCCCTATCTTGTTCCAAGTGATTTTCACCAATGGGAATCGTACCCATCACTAAATTTTCTTCTACCAACATAGAAGGAAAAACATGCCGCCCTTCTGGCACTAACGCTAAACCAAGCTTGGCAATATTGTGTGTTTGTTCAGAGGTAAGATTATGACCATCAAAATGAATGGCACCCCCATTAGGCTTTGGCTTATTAAAGAGAGAGGTGATCAAGGTTGACTTGCCCGCGCCATTCGCGCCAATTAAAGTCACAATTTCACCGCTACCGACCTCTAGCGACACATCATACAGGGCTTGAACAGGGCCGTAACTCACATTAACTTGATTTAAGGTTAACAAATGACTCATGAGTTAGCAGCCTCTTCTTCAATCCCTAAATAGGCACTGATCACAGCAGGGTCATTCTTAACAGAATCAGGCGATCCCATTGCAATGACCTCACCATGATCTAACACCACAACATGATCAGAAATACTCATAACCAACCCCATATCATGCTCGATGAGTAATACCGTCACGTGATAGTCATTTTTTAAGGTATGAATTAAGACACTTAACGCTTCTGTTTCATTCGGGTTTAAACCTGCTGCAGGTTCATCTAAACAGATCAAAGTAGGCTTAGTACACATCGCCCTAGCAATTTCTAACCGACGCTGATGCCCATAAGGCAACTCTCCTGCCAACCGGTTTGCATCATCCGCTAGCCCGCAAACACTTAACCAGTGATATGCATTTTCTAGCGCTAGCTGTTCTGCTCGGTTAAAACTTGGTGTTTTAAATAAGCCACTGAGTAAATTACGGTTCACTTGGGTATGCTGTGCGACCAATAAGTTTTCTAAGCTAGTCATGTCTTTAAATAAACGGATGTTCTGAAATGTTCTAGCAACACCAGATCTTGCGGCTAAATGTGAGCCACCAAACATCTTATAATATAGCTTTCGAAGCAAAATTTTGGGCTGAATAAAGTCTACGACAGATAGCTTTTCACCAATAATTTGGCCGATATTGGTGTCTTTCTCCCGGCCATAGAGTGTAATCACACCATTGGTTGCCCGATAAAAGCCAGTGATACAGTTAAATACAGTCGTTTTACCCGCACCATTTGGCCCTATAAGGGCTGTAATAGAGTTTGGTGCCACGCCAAAACTCACATCATTTAAAGCGAGGATACCGCCAAATTGCATCATCAGGCTAGAAACGGATAACAACGGCAAAGGCGTGGTCATTTTGCATCTCCTGGTTTATCTAAGTGATAAGCTCTGCGCTGAATAGGTAGCAATCCACGAGGCCGCCAAATCATCATTAGCACCATACACACACCGAAAATGAGCACCCGATATGAGCCAATATCCCCCAACCCATCACTCAGTGTTGATAATGTGTTGTGCAAAAATGAAGGTAAATAGTCGCTCATACTGTCAATGGCCTTAGGCAGTTCAGTCGCTAAATAACGCAATGTTTCGGGTAAAATGGTTAAGATAAATGCAGCTATAATCACCCCAACAGTAGAACCTAGCCCCCCTAAAACTACAATAGCCAAGATCAAAGCCGACTCAAAGAAAGTAAAAGAACTTGGATTAATAAAGCCCTGGTAAGCGGCAAAAAACACACCTGCTAAGCCTCCTACCATCGCCCCCATACTAAAAGCCGACAGTTTTACTGTCACATGATTAATCCCAAGGGAGCGACACGCAATTTCATCTTCTCGTAGTGCTTCCCAAGCTCGGCCTATAGGCATATTCCTAAGTCTAGTGACCACGGCAATCATTAGTGAAACAATAATAAATAAGATCAAATAGATAAAAATATAACGAAAGCTAGAGTCATAGCTTATACCAAAAAACTCATGAAATGGCGTACCACCTTGTTTCGGTATTCGGCTGAACTCCAACCCAAATAATGTTGGTGGTGGTATCGCGCTGACCCCATTAGGGCCATGGGTAAATTCTGTCCAGTTATTCAGAACCAAGCGAATAATCTCACCAAAACCCAGCGTCACAATGGCCAAGTAATCACCATGCATTCGAAGCACAGGAAAGCCCAATATCGCACCAAAACACGCCGCCATGAGCGCACCTAATGGTAAGGCCGCCCAAAAACTTAACCCCAAATACTCATGACCCAAGCCGTAACCATAAGCACCGACGGCATAAAAAGCCACAAAGCCTAAATCCAGTAAGCCTGCAAAACCCACCACAATATTCAAACCCAAACCAAGCAACACATAGATCAACGCAGCAATTAGCACTGTTAACCAAAATTTAGTTGCAAAAAATGGCATGAGTAGCCCTAAAATAACCACCAATGCTACCATCACTTGGTGTTTACGTTTTCCAAGCCGGCTCAATAAAAGGTAAAGTACAACGCCCCCAGCAACAGACAACCAAAACTGCCCAGTTAACGTTAATACAGTGATCGCCGTCATGGCACTAAATAGGCGAACACTCTGCTTACTTTCAACCTGCTCACCTTCAACCCAAACGCTGGCCGTTTTTCTCGGTAACATCCACTGCAAACGCGGTTCATGTTGGGCAAATTGAAACAAAAGTGAAAACAAAAAACGGCCAACAAAGACAACGACCGCGGCGATTAAAGGCCTCTGCAACTCTGCCTGATAATCATAACCAGATAAAACCAGCCCCATAATCGGGCCAAATAATAACAACGCAATGATGGAGGCAACAAATGCCCCTTTAAAAGCCAATATAAAATCAAGAGGCTTATGAATTTTTTCCATTACACTTTCTCAATTTCAGGTTTACCAAGTAAACCACTGGGTTTAAAGATCAAGACAACAATAAGCAACCCAAAAGCGAAGACATCTTTATAATCGGTGTTCACAAAGCCTGAAAACAAGGACTCAGACATCCCCAGAATAAGCCCGCCTAGAATAGCGCCTGGTAAAGACCCAATCCCACCTAACACAGCTGCAGTAAACGCTTTAATGCCGGTTATAAAACCAATATAGAAATCAAATGAGCCATAATTCAAGCTCACTAAAATGCCTGCAACCGCAGCCATAATTGCACCCAACACAAACACGATGGATATAATTCGATCGGTATTAATGCCAAGCACTTCAGCCATCATTGGGTCTTGCTGGGTTGCTCGGCAGGCTCGGCCAAGTGATGTTTTATGAATCACATAGGTTAAAATACCCATACTCACAAAAGCGGTAACCACAATAATCATTTGTAAGTAGGTGACTTGAAAAAACTGCGCCCCATCTCCCACTCTAACAGAGCCCTCAACCAATGCAGGGAAGCCTTGATTACGAGCGCCCTGGCTCAACTGCACGTAGTTCTGCAAGATCAATGACATGCCAATCGCAGAAATAAGGGGCGCTAAACGCGTGGAACCTCGCAAAGGCCGATAAGCAATTCGCTCCACCGACCAGCCATATAATGCGGTAAAAACAATGGTAAACAATAACGTGATAATCAAGGCAAGCACGACAGAGTCAATACCAAAAAAGGTAATCACCGCCAAGAATATTGCCCCTAAATAAGCAGACACCATATAAATATCACCGTGAGCGAAGTTAATCATCCCAATGATGCCGTACACCATTGTATAACCCACGGCAATAAGGCCATAGATAGCCCCTAAGGTAATACCGTTCACCAATTGCTGGCCGATTATGAAGCTATCCATGCCTTAATCCTAATAGAGAGACGATTACAGTTGGTCGTAACTACCCGCATCATTCCATTGGTACATGACATAGTCAGACGTTTTTAAATCCCCTTTTTCATTCCAAGATTTAGCGCCCATGACAGTCTCGATTGTTTGACCTTTCATCCAAGCACTTAATTTTTCGCCGCTCGTCTCACCAGTGGCCAATGCTTTAGCAACAACCTGCATGGTGGCATAAGAATACAAAGTATAACCTTCAGGCTCATAATTATCCTCTTGGAAGGCTTTGATCACCGCTTTCCCTGCAGGAATCTTACGAGGGTCTGCACCAAAGGTCATGTACACACCTGTCACAAATTTTGCACCACCTGCGGCAACCACAAAATCATTAGATACAATGCCATCACCCGATACAAACTTCGCATCCAACCCCTGCTCACGCATTTGCCTTACTAAAGGGCCGGCTTCACTGTGCAAACCACCAAAATACACCACGTCAACCTTTGATGAACGAAGCTTGGTTACCAAAGCATTAAAATCTTTTTCACCTCGAGTTAAGCCTTCATACAACACCTCTGTCGTTCCTAGCTTATTCATTGTCGCTTTCATGGCATCGGCTAAACCTTGGCCGTAGGTATCTTTATCATGTAGCACAGCAACATTTTTCGCTTTTAATGTATTTACAATAAACTTTGCAGCAACATTACCCTGCTGGTCGTCTCGACCACACATTCTTAAAACATTCCCCATACCACGCTCAGTAATCTGTGGATTAGTTGAACCTGGTGTCACCATTAAGATATCTGCTTCGTTGTATATTTCTGAGGCAGGCATCGAAGACGATGAACAAAAATGACCAATCACTGCCGCAACATTATCCGAGTCGACTGATTTATTAGCCACATTCACCGCTTGTTTCGGCTCACAGGCATCATCTGCTTTAATGATGACAATTTTTTTACCGTTAATACCACCTGCGGCATTAATGTCTTTTGCCGCCATCTCTGCACCGCGCCACAACTGCAGACCAAACGTCGCATTAGCACCGGTATGAGGACCTGCCAAAGCAATTTTAACCGTCTCTTCAACGGGTGCTTTCACTTCTGCCACATCACTTTTTTGTTCTGAGTTATCGTTACTCCCACCACATGCAGCCAACACCAGTGTAGCTAGCCCTACCGAGAATCCACGTACATTTAGCATAGTGACTTTGTTCCTTGTTTTAGTTTCTAATGAAAAACGAATGGGAATGTAATACAATCAAACACCATTTTTTGACCATTAATATACGTTTGTCTATGGCTAAGCACAAGAAAAGCAAGTCCAACGCCACCAGCAATACCATTGCGGTGAATAAACGCGCTCGACACGATTACTTTATTGAAACCCGATTTGAAGCAGGCATTGTTCTCGAAGGCTGGGAAGTCAAAAGCTTGCGTGAAGGCAAAGGGCAACTCACTGAAAGCTACGTCTTTCTTAAAAACAACGAAGTCTTTATGTCTGGCTGCCACATAACCCCCCTGTTAAGTGCCTCGACCCATATCATTCCTCACCCTACTCGCGTGCGAAAGCTATTACTTAACCGCAGTGAAATCAACAAACTGCATGGTGCCGTTGAGCGAAAAGGCTATACCTTAATTTCCCTATCACTGTACTGGAAACACGGTAGAGTCAAATTAGAAATCGCCCTCGCCAAAGGGAAGCAATTACACGACAAACGCGAAACCCTGAAAGAACGAGATTACCAGCGCACCAAACAGCGCAATTTTAAGCTTGGCTAATGCAGGTCATTACATTAGAATGAAAGTCCTGTGGGGGCGATTTTTGGCTTCGACGTGGATTACAAAACTTCTAGGTGCATGTCGAGGCACAGCATACCTCGTAAATCCAACTGTAAAACTAGATAGTTGCCAACGATGACAACTACGCACTAGCAGCTTAATAACCTGACTTAGTGTCACCCGTCCAGGTTTGCTTATGCACCGGGGTCGCGGGTGTCATATATCATAAGATCGTATCTCTTTGGGCTTGACAGAGTAGATATTAAAAATTCCAAGATCGCTTTGAGCATCCTTCCCATTGGAGACGAAAGAGCTAAATTAAATAATGCGGATAAACATGTAGACCCTAAAGCGGCGTATTTGCGGACGCGGGTTCAATCCCCGCCGCCTCCACCACTAATTATTTTTAGAAAATATCTCAGCTAAAACCAATCAACCGCTACACCCCAGCAACACCAAGGGTTAGCGGTTTTTTGTTGCGCATTAGAAAGCCGTAATTTAACCCCTAAAACACCCATTTTCTCTCTGTTTGACCAATACTCTCAAAAATTTGCCGACGCAGGCCGTTTGAGTCGGCAAATGGTTTTCCCTGTAAATACAGTCAGTTATAAAACCATAGCGAAAACAAGTTTGTTGTCTACCCGCCCTAGGGAGAAGAGACTGGGGTCGAAACTTTAGGCAAGCGCTGGAATAATTTACCAATGAAAAACAAGGCATTATAAATACCGCCCCTTATATCGGCATAGTAAATCGCATAAACATGGCCATTTATTTTGCGGAATGGAGTTTGTATTCAGACCGGTAACCACTACACAATAATGACTATTTACGCACCTTTGGCAGATAAAATATTGAAAGCGACGGCAAGCGTTGCCAGCTACCGGTTAAGATTGCTTAACTAAAATCGCTGATTTAGCACCCTAGCTCTCAACTATTAAATGATCTACTTTGGCTACAGATTAATCACAAACCGAGCTCAAACCGATGCTGGCAATCGAAGATATAGATACCAACTTAGGAAACATCATCCTTGATCAATTAAAGTTAAATGGCTGGAAAGTGACCGCCCAATATAGCCCGTTTGCATTTGATAAAGGGATTGATTTTGATAGCTATACCTTGAGAAAAGGTTCTGAAACACTGGAGTTTGAATGGGACAATTGGTTTGAGTGGAAAATTGCTGGCGCAAAGCCCACGATCAAAATGATTTCAATGGTGTATTCATTAAAAACAAAATAGCTCATGCCGTTAAACTGAGGATATTGCCCTTGGCCGCCTCCAAAGAACCATAAGGAGCCAG
>JABHGC010000247.1 GCA_018672285.1 Methylococcales bacterium | reverse complement strand
TATTGGCCTCTGTAATGTGTTTGGTAGCTTATTACTTTACACCTGAGTCTTACTTTACTCTATAGGTGTTTTTATTTAGCTACGACCAGAGGTCATGCACTTATCATACGAATTCAGGAAACATTATTTGACGAATTTTAGCCGTATCACCAATAAAATAGGTAGGACAGTCGATAGGGTAATCTAACTTCAGTTCAATATTTTTTAATATTGTTGTGCGTAAAACAACCAACACGCCTTCAATTAAAGCTGGCATAGAAAAAGCAGCGCTTTCTAGTTCTACTTTACCTGCTTCTAATTTTGAGTAGTCCAAAATATCATTAATGATTGTTAGCAATAACTGGCCAGAGCTTATAATCGTATTCATATAGTCTCTTTGCTTAACATCTAACGTTGTTGCTGAAAGGAGCTCAGACATGCCTAGTACACCATTCATGGGTGTACGAATTTCATGAGTCATCGTGGCTAAGAATTCTGTTTTTGTCACTGCAGCACACTCTGCCGCTTCTTTGGCTTTTTTCAACTCAATGGCTTGATTCATTTTTTCAGTATTAAGCTCATTATATTGCTGAGCCAATAAACCTAATTCATCGTTTAAATTTGTTGGTAGTGCGAGCTGCTGTGTTGAGTTTTTTTGGGCAGTCAAAATTTGTGAAATCACCGCCAGTGGTTTAATCAGAATTTTCTGTAAAATCAAATACACTGAAAATAACATAAACAGTATGCCAAAGCCTGAAATCACAATAAAATAGGCAATTTCTTTGTGAACCAATGCAACATCAGCGGTTGTATCATATTTCAAAAAAATCAGATAAGGGCGTAAGCGGTTAACCGCTGGATCAATTAAATGCAAAACATTGACTTGATAAGCAAATTGATTAATTTTAAATTCTTGATGTTTATCATCACGAAGCAAAAGCGTGTTTAGGAATAAGGCCTCTTCTGCAGACACTGTCTCAATAAAGGGCTTTTGAATTTTAGCATGATCATTATCAGCAATTAATAATTGCGACTGCTTATGAATTAGCCCTAATCGAACAATATTATCTTTAACAGCGAGCGCACTGATGATACGTAACAAATTGACTTGAGAGGGGTTGTTTTTAACCGCAAGCATGATGTTCTGGGTAATATTCTCAGATTTTGAATGAACAAGCATATGAATCCGCTGTTCACCTCTAATCAACACAACTGAAGACAATAAAAAAATAAAGATCAGACCAATTAAAACTAACGGCTTGTTAAGCTTTGTCGACAGTGACGCATTTTTCCCTCTAAACTTTAAAAACATTCATCTACCTAGTTTTCCCTCGATATATTAAATTCGGTAGCCGAGCACAATCAATGTCTAGTGAGTTTACATAGACCATCGTTTCACATACCCCTGTAGCTGTTTGTTGTAGCTGGCTTGGGTCAGAAAAGAAAACCTGTTGCGCTGAGCTATCTTGAATAGCAACACCCTGCAAAGTTTGTTCAAATTCAGCGACACTAATCCCTTCTCGCGATGCCATAATTGTATTGGCTTCTTCAGGGTACTGTAGGCTAAAATCTAATGCTAATTGCCATGCTTTATGAATTTTAGCAACTAACTCCGGTTGCTGCTGCAAAACGACCTCAGAAATCGAGAGTGTATCAACAATTTCTCGAGGAATTTCAGCACTCGTGAACACCGTATGAAATTGCGGGTGATTTAACACTTTAACTGACTCAGGTGGGTACGCAACTAAAGCATCAACTGCCTGAGATGTTATTGCAGCAACACCATCTAATTGCTCAACATTAACCACAGTAACATCACTTAATGTAAGCCCAACTGTCTTTAAAGCGCGCTGCAATATAAAAATACCGAGCGAAGATACTTCACACCCAACCGTTTTTCCTTTTAAAGAGGTTAAATCAGGGATGTCTTTTGAGGCAATGATCACATCACCCCCATTAGAATAATCAGTCACCAACACCACATTCAGCGGCTTGCCCCCAAGAAAAGGTGCCTGAACGACTTCTGTCAAGGTTGAGGTCATGCCATCAGTATGTCCTTCTATATAGGTTTCTTGAGCATCGGTTAAAGACGCTAACTGAACCAGTTTGATATTGGCTCCCACCTGCTTAAAAAACCCTTTTTGTTCCGCTAAATATAAAAACTCATATCCAGGCCATGGATTAATCCCTATGGTAACCAACCCTTGATTTTCTTGGTCAGAATTACAACCCTGCAGACAAAAACCAAGTAATAACCCGAGTAGCACTTTTGGTAAATACATCTATTTAAGCCTATTTTACAGCATTTTAAGTATTGAGAATTATCGCTTTTAAAACTCAATTCATCCTCTTAAAAATGACGATGAATTGATTTCTCACAATGTTTTTACGGTTCAGGTTTCATTCAGTCAATGTCGTCAATAATGAAACCATACAACTATAACGTAAGGCAATACACCTTATATTATTATGTTTTGAATTGCTTATAGAGCAATATTTTTAGACCCTCTGGAGGACACACAATGAAGAACCAGATCAAAAAATGGGGTGCACCACTCGCCCAATCAAGCTGCACAATTTTATTGCTTTTCGGAATATTTAGTTCAGCAACAGCGGCCAACTCACCCACCATTAAATTATTCCCTGAGACCACTATAGAGAATATTAAACAGGCCAGTCAATCAGCAAAAGCCATGGAGAATAGCTTAACCTCTGTGATTGGTGAAATGGACCAACAGTTCAAACTTTTTAAAGAGAGCAAATGTGACGGATCTGTTGGCGACCCAGGTTGTGAACAAATACAGCGTCAATTAGGTGAGAAGTACATGGAAATGCTCACCCAAATGGAAACAGAGCTGGATGTTATGCAACCTATCGTGAATAACATGAAAACCAGTATTGGCGGACGCATTCGCAATGAAATTGGTCGCAAAATGACACCACGTGACATGCAAAAAATGATTTCAGGTAAAACCAGTAACACACCAAAATTGAAATCTTTTTCTGGCAAACGCCGAGTTGGCCGAATGAGCGCCATGTTTAAAAAGTATCATCAGCTAGTTTCCCGTGGGTCGCAAGCTGATTCACTGGCGCAAGTTGCTTCAGAAATTTATATCGACTCAGCAGAAGTTTTAGAGTTTATCTCCTTAACTCGCCAAGAAATTGCCCGGGCAAAAATTAGTAACAATGTTGTATTGTCTGTCGGCAGAATCACACCACAAATGATTGATACCGTGAATGGCGTTAAATCTATTATTTTTGGTGAAGATGAGTTTATCGGTGACGTTGGCGAAGCCCCTGCAGAAGATCCTGCGGACAGCACCGCCTTTGTTAGTGAATGGGAACAATAGGAGATAATGATGAAAAATTTAACCTTAAAAATACTGACTACAGCAGTTCTTGGTTTAACCTTAACTGGCTGTAACACCTTACAGAAGCAAGAGCCCAGTGTTGTTCAATATGCACAACCTGTTGCTATGTGTTCTATGCCTTCAGGTAAACGGGTTGATGCCGCATTTGCTCATGCAAAATCAGAGCTTTCAAGCAGTGCATGCCAGACCCAATACCATAACTATTTTACCTCGTTAATTGACATTGCAAAAGGTGACCCATCGGCTGAAAACAAACAACGGTTTAGCCAATTCGTTACCTGGAGTTATGAGAGCGGCATTATTAGCAAACGCCAAGGCCGAGACTACTATACCCAGTATTTCTCCCCTACGTTTACTTCCCTTTCAGATACGCTAAATGTCTGTTCTGCTAGTCGAAGCAAACAAACGATGATTCAAGATATGCAATCTGAGTTGAAAATGAAGAAGCAAGGCATTCTTGAAGTAGCCGGTGATCGTGATGGTTATTTCAAAACACTAAAACAACATAGCGATATTGTGTTGGTATTAGAAGCGACTGCAATGGCTTGCACTGCCTCACTCTAAATAATAAGAATAATCTGTACCATGTGTCCTCCGGCTGGGTGCATCTGCACCCGGCTGGTTTTCCCTCCCTCTAGGAGCTAAATAATGAGTTACTTCCACCGCATTAAAGGGTTCGCCAACGGCATTATCATTGGCTCAGTGATCAGTTCATTGGTCATTATCGCTTTATTGTATGTTCTCAATATGACGGAAGTAATTGTCTTCTCAATTCCTTATATGCCTGATGTTCAACAAATGTTGTTTTGGGTATACGATAATTTACGTTTATCATTGGTCTTTTTCGGTCTCATTTTTGTTTGCTATTGGTATCAGTTAAATAAACTCAATCGCCAATTACAAAACCCCGGGGTTGATTCTGCAACCGTTATGCAGTCCGAAAATTTGGTCGATATTTGGATTGGCTTGTTTTTTGGTATCGGTGTGATTTGGACAGCCATTGGCATGCGAAGCGCCTTACTTTCAGCATTAGGTGGTTTAGATGCAACAACCGCAGCAGAAGAGGGCGCTTTTGCCATCTTACAACGGTTAGTGGATGGTGGCATTTTACTGTCTTTATCAACCACCATTTTCGGCGGTGTTGGTGGCTATGTGATGCGAGTGTATAAAACCATTCGGGTTGGTACTGGCATGCAGAATTTTTACCTCACCCTACAAGACACTGAAAACGAGCAACTACACACCAGCTTGGTGAATATTGAACAACAACTGGTTCAGCTAAATAACCACTTTATCAACCAACAACCCGCTGCTGTTGAAAAAGATGAACATACACTAGAAATGGACTTTGGTCCTGCTCCTCAAGGCGCATCATCATGATCGCCTACCGCAAACAATATGACCCTCAGTCTGATATTGAGACATTACAAACCGATATTATGCGATTTATGGCAATACTAGGTTTTTGCCTAATGACCATTTTCGCCTTAGTACAAAGTATCCCAACAGGGAAAGCCGATGCCAGACCTAGGCTTGAACTTAAGCAATCTTTGGAGCAACAGGTATCAGATTTACAAACATTTCTTCAAGAACTGACTGACAAACGTGACCAGGTTGAGGCGGAATACCAGCAGTTGCTAAGCCAGCAGGAAACAGTCACCCAAGCGATTTTAAACTCACAAGTGACCATGCAGAATCAACAGGCACAAATTGATCAACTCAATACGACTGAGCAACAGCTGCAACAGCAGTCTATAAGCAACCGTGCTGTACTAGAGTCTCAGCTAAAAAATATTCAACGATTGGATAGCACTTTATCTGAGAAACAAATTCATGTTGATGAGCTAGAACAGCTTGCACACTCTACTCAGTCACAGTTGACTGAAGTCCGTCGCAAAGTTAATCGCGAAGAATTGAGCTTAAACCGAATAGAAAAACAATTAAACCAAGCAAGTACGACATTAGAATCCGTTTCTGCAAAAGTGATACAAAAGACAATTCAAGACCAGTCTCTATCACAGCAATTACAAAACAAATCATCACAACAGCAAGAAATGTCTGAAACAATGTCACAACTAAACCGTGAACGCCTGCAAAAAATTAAAGAACTGCAAACGCTAAAAGCCCAACAAAAAATCCAGCAAGCTAAACGTAAGCCCGTCGCCCCCATCAAAAGCAAGCCTGCACCCAGCAAAAAAGTGGCGGCACCTGCGGTAAAAAAACCAGAGAAGAAAGGATTTTCGCTTCGCTTCTCGTCCGACAATGTACTGACGACATTGGTTAAACGTGGCCAAGTTGATTTCTTCGCCATGACCAATAACCAAGCCTATCGAGTGTACAACGGTGCCTTTATCAAGGCGACAAAACCACGCCAATATCATCAAATGGCTGTCGCCACAGTGCCGCCAATTTATCAAAATTTATTGAAACAAAAATACACCTTTTATCGTGCAAATTCAGTCACCTGGGGTGTTGCTCTACCCAATCAAATGAAGCGTGAAATTACGGCCATTACCTCAAAACATAAAGGTGGTGACCTGGTTATTCAATCTGGTGGAAAAATCTTACTCGAACAATAAGTAGAAGAGACTATAAAAATGAAAACATTACTCATCGCACCTCTATTAGCCTGTTCATTGATTGGTTGTGTACAAACGATGCCACTCAAACCAGCAGTACACTCTAGTACGGCAAGTGTTAATGCGCGTGCACCGTCACTAGATCACTGGGTAAACAGGACATTATCGCCTTATTTAGTGGATAAGTTATCTCATCATCCTCGCTTTAAAGGACGCACCATCGTGGTCGCCAGCTTAGAAGGGGACGAGATACAGCAAGAAATTAATGGCCTCAATCAACATATTCAGGTTGCTGTCAAAGATGTTTTACTCGGCGCCCAGAACGTCAAGCTTGCTTGGCAGCCAGGGCAAAGTGCCAACTCACGCCAGCGCAGACTATCGGAGCTCGATTGCTCAGATATGAATCAGCAACCGATTATTGTTGGCATTGAGTCAGGGGTCTCCAATGTTTCAGGCCAAACGTTTATCAGGGTACGCGCACTCGATACCGAAGAAAATATTTGGATTCCAGGGCTCACCTTAAAATGGACAGGTGATTTACCGCCAAAATATGTCGCACTCACCAAACAAAAACATGTATCACCTCACCTGAAGGGCTTAAGACAACACCCCTTTAGAGCCAATGAGGCTGATTTAGTCGCCAATTATTTGGCCAAAAATATGAGTTGCTTGTTTCGCAACCGATTATTCGGTGGGGATCTTACGTTAAATACTCAATTACTGAATAAAACTGACAACCCAATGGTTAACCAAGTATCCAGCTTAATAGACCGTTATTTAACCAAATTTGATGAGGTCACTATTATAAAAGACAGTAAAAAAGCCAATTTCACTTTAGAGTACAAAATTTCTGAAGTCAGCGGCAATAAAGGCTTGTTTATTCTGTCAGTCGCTTTATTGAAAGAACACAATATGGTGCTCAAGGGTATGGAAAGCTCAGCTTATTTAAGCATCCCCAAAAGGCAGCCTGTGGTCGTTGCTAAAGCCGAGCCGAAACCTATGCCTGCCATTAGCAGACAAAAAGCGATCAATACTCAACAAACCGCCTTCTGGGAGCCACAACAAAAACCCCAAAAGCGCCGTACTCACCGTGAGTTTAGAGGCCGTGACATTGAGCAAGTCGAGAAACAAGCTTTTGACTATGCCATGGATTATGGCCCTAACCAGCCTAGAATCAATTGGTATGCGATGGCATCACACCATAGAAGCCCTGTACAAGGTTACTTTAAAGTACTCGATAATGTGATGCGCCATGGTAATGAATGCCGAAAATACTTTGAACAAGTCGACTCTATAGGTAGCACTGTAGGTCTCGCTTGCCGTGATATGGACGGTGAGTGGCAGGCTCTTGATTAAAAACACAGCTATTGGAGAATAAATTATGTCTAGAATCGCAGGTATTGCAACCGGAACATTATTGGCCAGTGGTGTTTTATTTTTTATGCTAAAACCCAGTAATGAAGCCAATCAGGCTTCCATGCCATCAATGAAAGCACTTGCCAGCCAGTGGACAGCTTGTGACCCCGCAGACGTGAGTCAGAACTGTGATGTATTCCAAGCAGAACCCGAAGGGAATGCCGCTGCGGAAGCCACAGAGGATAATAATCCTGAGGCACTAAGTGACTTTACCTTACCTAAAAAGCCCATTGAAACCACACCCGTTGACACCACGACAGAGGCCATTTCCTCTGAAGTTGTGACGCTAGAAAAGGTGACCGCGCCTAACTTACTTGCTGACGCTAGCCAAGATGATATTAAAGTCAGCATGCCCTCACTCACCGATGAGGCGCCTGTGGCGGCAGAAAAAACGACGGCTGAAGCACCGCTCTTAACGAAAATAACAACGCCAGAAGCCGTAGAAGAACCTTTAGACTTTGATATTGAAAGCACCACAGACTTATATGCTTTAGATAAACGTTACGGTAAAAAGGATACCAACACCCAAGAAAATACAGAACCTGAATGGCAAGTATTTTGGGCGCCGTTCCAAACTGAAATCGCCGCTAAAGGGTTCGCTAAGCGTATTGCCAAATCATCTGGTGTGGCCGTTCAAGTCATCAAACAGGATACGTTGAAATATGTGGTCGCATTTCCTTACACCAATGCCTCTGAGCGTAAAACACGCGCACGCGCGATTGAACAAGCCTTTGGCATGAAGATTGTTGGCCAAGGAGACTGGTCATGAAACCTGTAATGGGGGTCATTTCAGGGGTGTTATCAGGCTTTATACTGCTAACAAACACTGCTTTAGCGAGCTCTTCTGCCAACGTGGAAAGTGAACTGAAAGCAGCTTTGAAAAATGACCATCAACCCAGCACACAAATTGATTTTCCACATCAAGCCTGTTTTGAAAAAGCGGCAGCCACCCATAAAATATCCACAGCCATGTTACTCGCCGTGGCAAGGGGAGAGTCCGATTTTAATAGTAAAGCAATCTCTAAGGCCAACGCTTATGGCCTGATGCAAATCCAATGGCCTGGTACGGCAAAAGATTTAGGGATCATGCGTAAAGCGGATTTATTCAAACCCTGTGTCAACATCAACGGGGGGGCAAAATATTTAAGGTACTTATTAGATCGCTATAAACAGAACCCTTATTTAGCCTTAGCAGCTTACAATTATGGTCCTGGCAGAATCAAAAAAACAGACTCACATAGCTCTATACCCAAAGGGGCTAAATGGTATGCAGGTTATATTAATCAACACTTGTCCTATGTGGTCCGTGAAGATAACAGTATCCCTAAACATAACTATGCCACCGAGCAAAAAATCGATATTTTGGTCTTTAAACAAGTTTACCGGGCAGAAGCTTTTGTCGCTTACCTTAAAAAATCCAATCCAAAAATTAACTTGGCATGGTTCAAAAAACCCTTTGGTGAATTTCATGTAGTACTTCAGTATTCATCTAAAGCCGAAAAACGCAAAGGCATCAAGCAATTGTCTAAGTTAGGGTTTAATTTGTCATAACGAGTGCTATTGCATACATTGTGTCTGATTTTGTGTGCAATAGCCCTTTAGCTGGCCAACCCGTTTAAAAACTATGACTTACCCTTTTTACGCTGCCATTGATACGCCAAACTCACCATGTTTTTTAAGATCCGAATAGGGCGCATACGCTCTTTCAATGAGGTTGGTTTTAACCCTAAGCGTTGCTCATAAATCACGGTGTAAGCCATGACTCGGCGGACATATTTTCGGGTCTCGTTAAACGGAATTAATTCTACCCAAACATCTGCTGGCATCGCTATATTTTCAGGCAACCAACGTTTTACCCGGTGTGGCCCGGCATTATAAGCCGCTGTCGCCAATACTGAGTGATTATCAAGCTTATTCAAAACAGAACGTAAATACGCAGTGCCTAACGTAATATTCGTTTCTGCCTCTAACAACTCATATTTACTCTTAAATTTTCGCTTGAGCTGCTGGGCAACCTGTTTGGCTGTTCTTGGCATTAATTGCATCAAACCCATTGCGCCAACGCCTGATCGTGCATCTTTGATAAAGGCACTTTCTTGGCGAATCACCGCATAAACCCAGGCAGGCTCTATATCTTGCTTGTGAGCAAATTTAGTCACAAAACTTTTGTGTGCGATTGGAAATCTTGTGACTAAGTCATGCCAGTATTTTGCTTTGGCTAAGCTGATGATCGCTCGATCATGCCATTTCCATTGGTCTGCTAATTTTGCTGCAATTTGTAACTGTCGGTTGCTAAACGTCAAACTGAGTTGGTACCACTCTCTCCGCGCTTCAATCAACCGGTTTAATTTATACAGCTCTTTTGCACGCTTAACCGCTTTGATCTTGCTGATCGATTGATATTCAGCAGGCTTAATAACCAACGGTTTATCACCTAAAGCGTAGGGCTGGGATAAAATATCTGCCGAGAGAAACCCATAAAAATCTCTTGATTTAGCAAGCTGTTTAAATAGCTTATTGGCTTTTTTATCTTTACCTAAGGCTTTTAAAGATTTGGCTTTCCAGTAAACCCAGTTATCATCCATTTCAGCTTTTGGCAATTTGGTTGTCCACTTTAGAACATGTGCCCAATCACTGTTTTGCAAAGCAACCCGAATTCGCCACTCTCTTAACGTTTTGTTTTCAGCTTTGCTGGATAATTTGTCTAAGTATGCAATCGCATTAGGGTCGTTTTTACGTGCTAGCCGGATGCCGATAAAACGTTTTACTGAATGCTCATGATATTTTTCAAACTTATGATTTGTCGCTAATTTTTCCCACGTTGCCAATGCCTTCATTGGGTCTTTTCGAGCCATCCTTTTGATCCCATACACTAATATGGTTCTGAGAATATGACTGTCTTTCTTAAACTTTCGGTCTTTTAAAATAACGCCAGGATCCCGGTACACTTTGCGCCACAAATCGACTAAGCGTTTGTCTTTTTTCGACATGAGTTTAGACAGGTAACGTGCTAATCGTGATTGGCGCTTTTCCATAGCCAACTCAACCCGTTGCCAGACAATTTTTGCCGACAAAAACCCCGCTTTATTCCAAGCATCAAATACCGGTGTACATTCATCAGGCTGTGATTTACCCACCAACCACAAAGGCTTAACCAGCGGCCATGCTTCTTTTTTCTTACCCGTTTTGATTAAAGCATGCACATGGTAACACTGCCTTTTGACATTCCCAGATCCTGTATAAAATTTTAAATACGCTTTCCAACGTTGCTTTTTACCTAAGTAGTTCAACCACGCTCTACGCAATTGGGAACTGACTGGCGTATCAGGGTATTTATCTAAAAACGCTTGGATTTGTTTGCTTTTAGCAGAACTCAGCCTACGGCGTAATTCTTTGTATTCTAAATAAGGGTACAGAGGGTATTGTGTTAATTTTGCCTTCAGGGCACGATAGGTTTTAGTGTGCCCTTTAGCCAACGCTTTTTCAGCGGCAACAAACTCAGCACGTTGCACCACAATGGGTTCTTTTGCAGCAAACAGATTTGGGCTAACTAACACGGATACCAGTAGTATCAACGTTGTCACCAAATTATTATTTTTCATGGCATTTACATACTAATAGTGGGTCAAGAAAGCTTAATCGCCCCCGTAATCAGTTGCAACCGGAGAATCTAAGATGATGCCATTCTATGACTTAGGAGAAGGGCAAAAAATTCCATTAAGTATCCGTTATAATAAACGTGCAAAGTCTATTAAAATGGCTTTAAGCGCCTCAAGAAGTCTAAGAATCACCTCACCACACACTATTTCAGAGCAAGAAATTTTCAGTCTGTTATCAGAGCAGCACCATTGGATTAAACGCGCTCTAAACCGAATGCCGGAAGCAGTACCTGCCGTCGCTTTTCCTGACACAGTTGAATTTTTAGGTATTGGGCAAACATGGTCAGTGCACTATCAACCCAATTTACTCATCAGTCACATTAAGCTTCGTATTGATTCTGCACACCGACAATTAACGTTATCTGGCCAAACCCAGGATGAACATTTGGTGCAAGACGCACTGATCAAATTTTGCAAACACGTTGCAAAGGAAGTATTAACCACTAAAACGCGCGAACTTGCTGAAAAAATGCAGATATCTGTCAATAAAATCAGTGTCCGTAATCAAAGAGCACGATGGGGCAGTTGTTCTAGCAAGGCCAATATCAGCCTCAACTGTAAACTCTTGTTCTTAAGCCCACAGATGATGAACTATGTGATTATCCATGAGTTATGTCACACCCATCACTTAAACCATTCAGCAAAATTTTGGGCTTTAGTTGCTCGTTTTGAGCCAAATTATCGAGCGCTAGACCGCGCGCTCAACCAATATCACACGTCTATTCCAAGTTGGTGCCAGTTTTAGTGTTGGTTGACCACAACACCAGCGCCCAGCCTAATATCATTAAGATACCGCCAAAGGGCGTCACCATACCCAGCATCGGTATTTTTAACAGCACCAACGCATACAAACTCCCAGAGAAAACCAATACCCCAAGCGTTAAAATACGGGAGGCTAATGTGAGCCTAGATGGCTCGCAAAACGGGCAGACACTCAGAGCAAGCAAACCCAAACCATGGTACATCTGATAAGTAACGGCTGTCTGAAATACCGATAGGTGGTGATCACTTAACATGGCTTTTAACCCGTGTGCTGCAAAAGCACCGAGCAGAATACCCGTTAATAAAAATAGGCAACCTGTCCTAAATATTTGTTTATGAACATCCATTTGAACCATCTTATTTTTCCTTGTTTTCAATATTGGCGACTATTTTGAGACCTCTGTCACAAAACAACAATAAGATTACTCTAATATTAGATAAACAGTATAATCGCATTTATATATGTGATATTTTCCTTTCTACAAAGAGATGCCAACATGCCTGACTCAAGTATTTTAATCCTGATGCTACTGAATCTCGTATTGCTGTCATTTTTGCTTGCTTTGTTCTTTGTCTGGCAGCAAGTAAAAAAGGAAATACTGTCTCTCAAACAAGCTCATAGAGCTGAACGAGAAATCAATAAAAAAGCCATCTTACAGTTGTTAGATGAAATTGTTGACCTCGCTGACGGACAAAATAAAGCACCATGTAGCATCAACAAACACGGTCTTACAGGGCCCATTGCCGATGCCGTTAATTATTTAATGGAACAAGAATACCCTGATGCATTTCATGCGGGCGCTGGCCACTGAGCCTCTCCCAATGGATATCAGAGGAACATTAAAAAAAGGGTTTTACATGAACACCATTTATTGCCGTAAACATGGTCATCAACACGCGGTTGTTGCCTGCGAGCATGTTGCACTAAATGACGAACCTGCCTACGCTCCAGACTCCCAAAGCGAAGGCGAGCCCGATGCCTGGTGCTATGACTGCCATACCCTTTATGAAGAAGAGCACGGCTATACACCCGTTGTAGAACAGCACGCTTGTATTACCGCCGTTTGCCCTGTTTGTTTTCAGCAACAACTGAGTGAACAAGCGCCACCGATTTATGACAAAAAGAGCTGGTGGCAATTTTGGTAATGGGTTTTAGTTGGCTTGACTATCTAACTCTTTCAATATTTTAACCACATCGGCAACCAATGCTTCACCGCTGGCCGACATTCCTTTGCATAAAATCTCTAACTCGCGTTCCCCATGTATCATTGGCCGAATTTTAGCCGCCAATAACGCCATATCTCCGCCGGATTGACTCATTTGTTCTGCCATACCCGAAATCGCTTCGAGTGCCTGCATATCACTTCTACTTGCTGCAAAAATAATATTCGCGATACCGGGTGCTGCTTGCCCTGCATCCGCAACCGCTTGAGGGTCTGGTAGGGTGGCAGGGTTTTGAATGCCGGCCAAAATGGCTTCGACTATTGCACGGTCTTCTTCATCCAACCCAACTAACAAACCATCATCTCGACGCCCGTCTAAGATAAAATGGGTTACCTTCACCAAGCTAGCCCAGCCATTTTCTGCCGCTTTTTGCAGAGCATAATCGGTCTCTTTACGAATCGCAGGGTTACCGATTGTTTTCACCACTTGCAACACATAAGCGGCATGCACTTGTACTATTTGCTCTTCTCTTGGTGTTCGTTCTGCCATAAATTTAGGTTTCCAATAGTCTGGGAATCAATACCGCAAAGTTACACGGCTTAGTCGTAATATCCAATTGGGATTTTAAGATTTTGTCCCAACCCGTTTTGCATGCACCCGATGAGCCCGGTAGACAGAAAATATAAGTGCCGTTTGCGGTGCCAGCAAAAGCACGGGACTGTACCGTTGAAACACCGATTTCATCAAAGGAATAATGCCGAAACATTTCACCAAAGCCATCAATGGTTCGGTCAAATAACAATTCAATGGCTTCAGGTGCCAAATCACGCCCAGTTACCCCTGTACCACCGGTTGAAATCACAACCTCAACCGACTCATCGGCAATCCACTGAGACATAACAGCACGAATTTTATAAACATCATCCGTTACAATTTTTTTATCTGCTAAATGATGACCTGCTGTTTGTAAACGCTCGACCAAAAGTTGGCCTGAGGTATCATTTTCCTCAGTGCGGGTATCCGATAAAGTTAATACGGCGATGTTCAATGCTTTAAAAGCATCGTGGTTATGGTGTCCCATGGGTGTTCCTTATTGTGTTGTCAAAGCACGAAATAGTATATGATCAGCGTCTAACCAACCTTGACCTTCATCATATAGATCTGCAAATGAACTCTTCCCCGATCATCCAAGTCCATGACATTCATGTCAAGCGCCAGGGAAAATGGGTATTACAAAACGTCTCTTTTGAGTTATTCCCAAAGCAAATCATGACCTTAATAGGCCCTAATGGTTCTGGTAAAACGACGTTACTGAAAGTGGTTTTAGGCTTAACCAAACCGAACCAAGGCACTGTCAGAAAACAGGCTAAAATGAATATCGGTTATATGCCACAACGTTTATCCATAAACACAACGTTACCCATTACGGTTGAAAAGTTCTTATTGCTCGGAAAACACCGTAAAAAATCACATGTTGCTGATAAAATGGCCGAAATTGGCATTTCACATGTTGCCTCTCATCCCATTCAGTCTATTTCTGGCGGGGAACTACAACGCGTTTTATTAACCCGAGCACTACTCAATCAACCCCATGTATTAATCTTAGATGAGCCAACCCAAGGCGTTGATGTCAATGGTCAAGCCGAGTTGTACGAGCTGATTAGCCATATCCGTGATGCGTATGATTGCGCCGTTTTAATGGTCTCTCATGATTTACATTTGGTCATGGCCGCAACAGACCAAGTTATTTGTTTAAATAACCATATTTGCTGCTCTGGTCACCCCAATAGTGTCAGCCAACATCCCGCGTATTTATCTTTATTTGGTGATGCCGCCAATAATATTGCGACTTACACCCATCATCACAATCACCACCATGACATAGATGGCTCTATCGTGACTCACCCTAAGGCATCTGATGATGGATAGCTTAATGCTAGACGCACTACTCGCCGGTTTGTGCTTAGCCGTTATGACAGCGCCGCTAGGTGTCTTCGTCGTCTGGCGCCGTATGTCATATTTTGGTGACTCGTTAGCGCACTCAGCATTACTTGGTCTTGCCATTGCACTGTGGTTAAACATTGCTCATTTTTTGGCTATTGCAGCCGTATCCGTACTGATTGTTATTGTTCTCATGGTATTACAAAAAAAGCAGTCCCTACCAAATGACACGATTTTAGGCATTTTTTCTCACACGGCACTCTCTACAGGCCTGGTGATGATCTCTCTACTAGACACACCCAATGTGGATTTAATGCAATTTTTACTAGGGGATATCCTCAGTATTGGCCCGTCTGAACTTTGGTTGTTAGCCAGCCTGTCTCTCATCGTGCCAATCACCATCGCCTTAACTTGGCGTGCTTTATTACTCATGACAGTTCACTGCGAACTCGCCCAAGTTGAAGGCATAGCGGTCACTCGAATTCACCTCATATTTTCATTACTATTGGCTTTTGTTATCGCGATGGGCATGAAAGTGGTTGGCATATTGCTGATCACGTCCTTATTAATCATCCCGCCAGCAACCGCAAGACGCTTTGCAAAATCACCAGAACATATGGTTTTTCTGTCCTTTGCCATTAGTTGCTGCAGTATTTTAGCCGGAATTTTGGCGTCTTTTTGGTACGATACACCACCAGGGCCTTCCATTGTTGTCGGTGCTGCCAGTTTATTTATTGTCGCTTGGTCACTCCCTAGAAGGTTATAGCCTCATGCAGCATTTAATCTTAGGGGGGGTAAAATCAGGCAAAAGCCAGTACGCAGAAACATTAGCCGCAGCAACCGGGAAGCCCGTCACCTATATTGCCACCGCAACCTGTGGTGATGCTGAAATGGCAGCCAGAATCACTCAACACCAACAGCAGCGCCCAGCACACTGGCAACTGATTGAAGAGCCAATTGAGCTGAGCCGCGTATTAGACACACTCAAGCAACACACAGAATGTATTCTAATCGACTGTTTAACACTGTGGATCACCAACTTATTAATACAAGAAGAGCCACAACTTAAACAGCACGTTGCCGATTTACTGTCTTGCCTACAGCAACACCCAGCCGATATTTTTTTTGTCAGCAATGAAACCAATATGGGCATCACACCCATGGACAGTTTAAGTAGACGATATTGTGATGAAATAGGTTTGTTACACCAGCAACTTGGCGCACACTGTGACGCTGTCAGCCTGATGGTAGCAGGTATTGCAACCCCCATAAAAGGACCACGCCATGACTGACTGGACGCTTGAACCACTTCATGCCATTGACGAAACTGCGAAAGCCGCTGCCATTCAACACCAGACTCAACTCACCAAGCCCCCAGGGTCATTAGGCGTGTTAGAAAGCGTCGCTGTTCGTCTACAGGCTTTAAAACCCCATAAAACCCTCATCAACCACTGTCACATCAGTATTTTTGCAGCAGACCATGGCATTGCGGCAGAAAATGTGTCGGCCTTTCCGCAAAGTGTCACCGCACAAATGATCCAAAATTTCTCAAATGGGGGTGCTGCCATTAGTGTTTTAGCCAAACACCATCAAGCCACGTTTGAAATTATCAATGTTGGTACGGTCACCGATTTACCCAAAATGGACGCTGTGATTGATGCTCGTATTGCACCTGGCACTGAAAATTTTATGAACGCCTGCGCCATGAATAAAACACAATTAGCGCAAGCATTAGCGCAAGGCAAAGAAGCTGCAGAGCGTGCTAAAAATAACACGGCTGATGTTTTTATTGGCGGAGAAATGGGCATTGCCAACACCACCAGTGCAACAGCTTTAGCGTGTTCATTACTCCAAGAAGCACCAGAAACACTGGTTGGCCCAGGAACAGGCTTAAATGATACCGGCATCGCGCATAAAGCGGGTGTTATTCGCCATGCGATTCAACATCACCAAGCCAGTCTCACATGCCCTTTATCCACATTACAATGCTTAGGTGGGTTTGAAATTGCGGCGTTAACGGGCGCCTATATTCGCTGCGGCCAATTAGGGTTACCCATTTTAGTGGACGGTTTTATTGCCACGGTTGCCGCATTCATCGCACAAAAAATACAGCCTGATTTACAACACTGGTTTTTCTTTGCTCATCAATCTGCAGAGCCTGGACACGCACGGCTCATGCAAGCACTCCATGCAACACCTCTGTTACAGCTGAACATGCGTTTAGGTGAGGGCAGTGGGGCGGCAATTGCTTTTCCATTACTACAGATGGCCTCACTACTACATCACCAAATGGCCACCTTTGCACAAGCCGGTGTAAACAATGGCAGTGACTAACATCACCTTACTCCGCCATGGTGAACCTGAAGGAGGACGTTATTATCGAGGGTCAACAGACGACCCTCTAACACCCTTAGGCTTGAAACAAATGCAACTCGCTTTACCACAGCAAAAATGGGATCAAATTATTTGTTCACCCTTACAACGCTGCCAGCAATATGCAAAATGGTGCAATCAACCCTATAAAACAGACAACAATTGGCAAGAAATTCACTTTGGTGATTGGGAAGGTCAAACCTATGATGCGTTAAAAAAACAATTTGGTGACGCTGTAGACCAATATTGGCAAACCCCTGATACCTATACTCCTAATAATGCCGAACCGATCCAAACCTTTTTTGAACGTACTCAGCATGCTTTAAACCAGGCTGTGCTACAGCCAGAACACAATATTTTAGTCATCACGCATGGTGGGAATATACGCATGGTGCTAAAAACACTATGCCACATCCCCTGGAATAAACTGGCTTACATTGCCACACCTTATGCCTGCATCAGTACCCTGCAATACAGTGACCAACGCTTTCAGCTTGTCTCTCACAACCCACAGGTGGCCTCATGTTGAACCGTTTATGCTTGGCTTTTCAATTTTTAACCCTATTACCCACGCCACACTGTCAATACCGAGAACAAGACTTTGCAAAAGCCGCCTACTTTTATCCTTTAGTTGGTACCGTCATTGGCTTAGCTCTGTATGGCTTCGCTTTGATACTCCCCTTTGCCACCACCGCCTTAAATTCAGCCTTACTATTTGGCTTATGGTTACTCATTACTGGCGGCTTACACTGGGATGGCCTGGCAGACATGACAGATGCATGGGTAGGAGGGGGGCAAGATAAAGATAAAACCTTGGCCATCATGAAAGACCCTACAGCAGGGCCCATGGCTATTCTTGTCATAGTTGCGATCAGTGCCATTATGCTGGCATCGATCTATACTATTTTACAAAGTACTCAAGGCATATTTTGGTTTTGGCTTACGCCTGTTATCGCCAGAACCACATTATTACTCCAATTAAAACTCACCCCTTATGCCAAACCACAAGGGTATGGCAGCAGCATCAAGCAGCAACTTAAAGTGCCCCTCATTCTATTACAGGTCAGTTTTTTTGTCGGGCTTAGCGTATTGATGACAACACCCATGATAATGATTTCTTGGGTTATTGCAGGGGGGGTTGTTATCTGGATTCACTTCAATTGCAAAAAACGTATTCAAGGATTAACAGGGGACGTCATTGGTGCCAGCATAGTCTTGCAAGAATGCGCCATACTCGTCTGCATGGCGTTGCTACTGAATCATTTAAAACCGTGAAGGTAACTCCATCACTTTTATTTTAGGCTGAGTATTTTCTTTGACTTTGCGTTTTTTGGCCGCATATTTTTCAATGAACCCTGCAAAATCAGGTAGATCTGATGCAACTTCCCAACGCTGCTTCTTCTCATTAAATATCCATTTTTGTACATACGTCAGTGTTTTGTTCACAACCGAATCGACCTGGTAAAATTTCACCTGATAAGTTGCAGTGGCTTTATGTTGCCCCTCATCGCTTTCTTTTAATTCAATATTTAAGCCTAACCGTACCACCTCTGTTACCGTAATGGTGCTCAGAAAATCTAAGTCCATAACATGGGCTTGATACTCTGGCGACTGAATCCCAGGAAAATGCTCCCACAAAGAAAAACGGACAATATTTTCAGCATCATTTAATTGTCTCGTAATCACAGCAGATGGATCTTTTTTAACATTACAAGCCATCAGCCCTAACACAAGCAATAACATGAATATTTTTTTCATTATTTTCCCATTGTTTTCTTAGCATACTACTCGAACCATTATAGACAGCACAGCGTTAAACACTCAAACTCTAAAACGTAAAACAACCAACGTTACATACAACCCGCCAAATACCGCCTGATTTCAATTGAAATAAGCGCCACAAACCGAGTTATAATCTAACCATTCAATTCATAACCTAATTCATTATTAAGGAACACACCATGAACAACGGTGATATCGACGTAGACCTAGGCAGCGGAATTGCTGCATTTGAAAGTAAAGAATTTGCCCGTAGTGCAGCACTGCTTGGCCCAATTGCTGAAGATGGACACCCTGAAGCTCAATACAGAATGGCCATCATGTTACAAAATGGCTTAGGCATGGTCGTCAATGGAGAGCGTGCCTCAGCCTACATGAAAGGTGCCGCAGAATCAGGCATGGCCATCGCCCAACACGGCTTAGGCTTTATGTATATGGAAGGTGAGTGTGTTGAAGCCAATGCAGAACTGGCTCTTGAATGGTTTGGTAAAGCGGCTGAGCAAGGTCTACAAGGGGCGCTAACAACAATGGGACTCATGTACGCAGAAGGTCGTGGCGTAGAAAAAGACCCTGTTAAAGCCAAAGAGTATTACAAAGCTGCGGGCTTTGATGATATGTAAAAAGCATTCATTTTCCGTACCTAATCAACGCTACTGCAAACGCAAATCCACCGCAGCCTAGGTAAAGGAAACAACCAACCATATACCCGCCCCCCAAAGCTCGAAGAGCGGAAGGGGGAATACTTTTTTTCTCACCCGTTAATCTTAATTTAAAAAAACACGCTCCCAAACACACCTACCAAATCGGCTTAAAACAACGGGTGAGAAAACAAATGTATTCTCCCTTCCGCTCATCATGCAGCTATTTCACGCGAGCCAAAGCCCAAACATCCACCCTCTGAACCCCAGCTTCCAGTAAAACTCGTGCCACCGCAGTCACCGTTTCAGTCGTCGTCACCACATCATCGACAATGGCCACATGCTGATAATCAATTACTCCCGTTAACTGAAACGCATCCAAAATATTCTGCCGACGTAATTCAACCCCTAAATCACTCTGCGCTAACGTCGCCTTAACCCGAGTCACCGCCTTAGACAAAATAGGTAACTTAAATTGACGCGCCAAAGGCTTGGCCAATTCCAAGGCTTGATTAAAGCCACGCTGGCGCATTCTTTTCGCATGTAGCGGCACTGGCAACAAAGCCTCTGGTAAGACTCGATCCCCCTGATAATGGGCTGACACTTTTTCTGCCAACAGAAAACTCATCACCGGCAAATGATGCAGTAAACCCTGGAACTTAAGCCCTGGTACCAAAAAATTCATAGGCTCAGAGTAGTCACACGGAATCACACTGTGTTGAAAAGGCTTAGGTGCCTGCAAACATTCAGCACAATAACACGCTGCTTCAGCTGCCACAGCAATACCGCACATAGGGCATGCTGACTTAATTCTTGGCATCGCCTCTAAACACGCTTCACAAACCCCAGTAGAATGGCCAGTACTCGCCTGACAAAAAAAACAAAAAGCCACATCAAAACCTTACAAGATACCTAAGAACGCAGCTCTACATTCAAACAAACACATGCTATGCTCCAAAAATTAAACAAAATAGCCAATCAAGGAACCGCCATGTCTACCCCAATAGAAGACCTACGCCACGATTGGCAACTGGCAGAAATTGAACAACTATTTTCACTGCCATTCAATGATTTGTTGTTTCAAGCTCAACAAATTCATCGCACCAATTTTGACCCAAATTCCGTGCAAGTTAGCTCATTATTAAACATCAAAACCGGTGCCTGCCCAGAAGACTGCTCCTACTGTTCACAAAGCTCACATAACAAAACCGAGATAGAGCGTGAAAAACTCATGGAGCTTGAAACCGTACTAACCGCAGCAAAGGCCGCTAAAGCTCAAGGTGCTGGTCGCTTTTGTATGGGGGCGGCATGGCGCAACCCAACCGATAAAAATTTAGACAAAGTGATCAACATGGTCACCGAAGTCAAAGCACTCGGCCTTGAAACTTGCTTAACGCTCGGCATGTTAACAGATTCGCAAGCTAAAAAACTGAAAACAGCAGGGTTGGACTACTACAACCACAACCTTGATACCTCAGCCGAGTTTTACCCACAAGTCATCACCACCCGAACCTATCAAGACCGATTAGATACCTTAGAGCATGTCAGAGAAGCCAACATCAACGTTTGTTCAGGTGGCATTTTAGGCTTAGGTGAATCCATTGAAGACCGTGCCAGCATGTTACGCACACTCGCCAACTTACCCAAACACCCAGAGAGTGTCCCCGTGAATATGTTGGTTGAAGTGGAAGGTACACCACTGGCAGGCTCCGGTGTTGCCGTCGATGCCATTGACTTTGTCCGTACCATTGCTGTGGCTAGAGTCATCATGCCCCATTCTGTTGTCAGACTTTCAGCAGGCCGCACCGAAATGAGTGATGAGATGCAAGCGCTGTGCTTTTTTGCTGGTGCAAACTCGATATTCTATGGCGACAAATTACTGACCACTGACAACCCAGTGGTGAATGACGACAGAGCACTGCTCGACCGCCTTGGAATGAATATACTGCAATAAAACCGATGCAAGACCTTTCAAAATCTTTAGCTCGGCTTAAACAACAGCACCGATATCGCCAAGTCAAAACCCGGCTTGGCCCGCAAGACCATACCATTGAGGTGAATGGTCAACGCTTGCTCAACTTCTGTAGCAATGATTACTTAGGCTTAAGTAATCACCCTAAAGTCCTCGACGCTTTTATCACCGCCGCTAAACACTATGGTGTTGGCAGTGGCGCATCTCACCTCATTAATGGCCACACGGATGCCCACGACAAACTCGAACGGGCTTTGGCTAAGTGGTCTGGCCGAGAGAAAGCCTTGCTGTATTCAACCGGATACATGGCCAACCTTGGCATTGCCAGCGGTTTACTTAATGCACAAAGTGCCGTATTTGAAGACCGGCTAAACCATGCATCCCTTATTGATGCGGGATTAATGGCAAAATCACGCTTCAAACGCTTTGCTCATCTCGATATGCAAGCCTTAGAAAAGCAACTCAGCCAATCTGAAGCTCGTACCAAAATGATCATGACCGATGGCATTTTCAGCATGGATGGCGACGCTGCACCTTTAGCTAAACTCAGCCAGTTAGCCCAAAAATATCAAGCCTGGCTGATGGTGGATGATGCCCACGGTGTGGGGCTTTTAGGTGACACAGGAGCAGGCTTAGTTGAGCAAGCACAACTCAACAGTGCTGATGTGCCCATTTTGGTATACACCTTTGGCAAAGCCATTGGTACCTCAGGTGCCTGCGTTGTAGGGGATGCTGATTTAATTGATACCCTAGTGCAGCATTCAAGAAGTTATGTTTATACCACGGCCATGCCACCTGCGATTGCCGCCGCGACCGAGCAAAGCATTCAAATCATTCAAACAGAAACCTGGCGAAAACAACAATTACACGACAATATTGCATTATTTAAACAATTACTCCAAGAGCACAATATCAGCACCCAGTCAGACAGTGCCATTCAGCCCATTTTGATAGGGTCTGATGAAAATGCCTTAGCGGCCAGCCAAGCGCTGAATAACGCGGGTATTATGGTGAGCGCTATCCGCCCGCCAACCGTACCAGAAGGGACTGCTCGACTACGCATCACCTTATCCGCCTTTCATCAAACCACCCACATCGAGCAATTGGTTGACGTCTTAAGCCAAATCAAAGGATTACAATGAGCGTCATTAGCTGGGTCCATGGCTGGTCGATGAACAAAAATATTTGGCGCTCGTTTACCCAACGTTTCCCCGAGCATCAACACCATTGTTTAAATCTACCTGGGCATGGTGGCGCCGATCTACAAGACGCAGATTTAAAAGCCTGGGCTGAATCATTGCTAGCACAGCAGCCCACACCCAGCATCTGGGTAGGCTGGTCACTTGGTGGGTTGGTCAGTCTGTACTTAGCACATCACTACCCTGAACACGTCAAAGGGTTGATTTTAATTGCCGCCAGCCCCCGTTTTACTGAAGCTGAAGATTGGCCATGCGGGGTTAAAGGTACTATATTTGAGCAATTCAGCAATGCCCTTAGCACCAACCCAAGCATCACCCTTGAACGTTTTGTTACCCTACAAATGTTGGGTGCCAAGCATGCAAAAAGCACCATCCACACGTTAAAAACAGAACTGACAGAATCACCGGCACAGTTAACCGCCTTACAAGATGGGTTAGCCTTATTGGCTCACAGTGACTGCCGCTTTGAATTTTCTGAAACCCAACAACCTATGCAACTGATATTAGGTGAGAAAGATACTTTAATCTCAGCTAAAACAACCCAGCCTGTACAAGCATTAAAGCCAAGTATCCACATTGAACACATCGACGGAGCAGGGCATGTGCCTTTTTTGTCGCATCCAGACTCAGTGTGTGAAAAAATACGCCCGTTTATTACCGCTCTGGAAACTGCATGACCTTCATCGACAAATCCCGAATGCGCCGCTCATTTGATGCCGCAGCTTCAACCTATGATGAAATGGCCATACTGCAACATGAAGTCGGAAAACGTGTCATGGAAAGGCTTGATTATATTAAACTTGAGCCCAAACGCATATTAGATATTGGCGCTGGCACAGGCCGATTTGCTCACCAACTGAATAAGCGCTATTCGTCAGCACATGTTATTGCGCTGGATATTGCACATGCGATGCTACGCAAAACTCAGCAAGGCAATACATGGCGAAAAAAAGTCTATTGCGTCGGCGGGGATGCAGAACAATTACCCATCCAAAACGATAGCATAGACATGATCTTTTCCAATCTAGCACTACAGTGGTGTGATGATTTAAACATCACCTTTAGTGACTGGTGGCGAGTGCTTAACCCAAATGGCTTACTGATGTTCACCACCTTAGGCCCCAATACTTTAAAAGAACTTAGAACGAGTTGGGCCAGTGTCGATGACACTGCCCACGTTAATCCTTTTATGGATATGCATGATGTGGGTGACCGCTTAATTCAAGCCGGTTTTTCTGATCCTGTCATGGATTGTGAGCACATCACCTTAACCTACCAAGACATTAAAACCTTACTTAAAGAACTCAAAGGCATCGGCGCCCATAACGTCATGCACGATCAAAATAGAGGGCTCACAGGAAAAACCGCGTTTAAACAGATGGCCCAAACCTACGAAACCTTTCGTGATCAAGGTGTCTTACCCGCGACCTACGAAGTCATTTATGGTCATGCTTGGATGCCCCCTGAAAAAATTCAGAAAAACAGCCATGATGGCATCGAAACCTACATTCCCATCGACCGAATTCAAAAACAATGAACCAGGCTTTTTTTATCACCGGGACAGATACCGACGTTGGCAAAACCTGGGTCACCCTAGGTTTGATACAGGCACTAAAACAACAAGGGCATCGAACCAATGGTATAAAACCGGTTGCCGCAGGCTGTGAACACATTGCAGGTGAGTGGGTTAATGCGGATGCAGTGGCCATTCAACAAGTTAGTGATGGCACCATGCCTTACTCACAAGTCAACCCAATCGCACTGCAAAAAGCCATGGCACCACATCTTGCCGCTGAACAAGAAAATCGCACTATTGATTTTGATCTCATCAAACAATGCTGTACTGCTGCAAGAGCACAAACAGAGTATACGATCATAGAAGGGGCAGGGGGCTGGCGAGTACCTTTAGGGAATGGGCAAGACATCTCTGATTTGGCCTACGCTCTAGATGTTCCGGTGATTTTAGTCGTCGGCATGCGCTTAGGCTGTTTGAATCACGCGTTATTAACCTATGATGCCATTAAGCTCAAAGGGCTGACAGTACAAGGTTGGATTGCTAACCAAATCGACCCTCAAATGCACTGCCTCACTGACAATATTGCAACCCTTAAAAGTGCCTTTGCAGCACCTTGTTTAGGTGAAATTCCCTATCTAAAAAACGGCACGCCCATTAAGGTTTCGCAGTACCTTTCGCTTTCTCTTCCGCTCTCTCTTGAGACGTAGGGCAATACTCATCAACCGCAGGGTCACAAACGATACTGTTTGGCCTAATCCAACCCATATAGGCTGCTAAAACCAAGAATAAAATCAATGCTATCGACAGACTAATTCGAACGGTCAACGCTTTCACTGTCCGTTTACTACTGCTGTCGTCCTTAACCAAATAGGCCATTGCACTTGCTAAGCTGGCAACAATTAAGACTAAAACAGTGATCACAATATATTTAGTAGCAAGCATCAATTTACTCCGTATCTTAAGAATTCGGCAGAGTTTAACACACCCATATCGGGTAAAAACCCTCCATTGCCTACTTTTTGGTCAATAGATTTACCCTTAGCTTAAAAATTTGATAATATACGTGCCTTCTGACATTACCACATTGTCATACTAGAACATTTGAAAGGGTTTTGCGTGTTTCACCGACTTGCTGTTTTTACTACATTATTAACCTTGGTTGTTGTTGTGCTTGGCGCTTATGTCCGCCTTAACCACGCAGGCCTTGGTTGCCCTGATTGGCCTGGTTGTTATGGCCATTTAGTCGTCCCAGAAACTGACCACGCCATTGGTAAAGTGGCCACAGAATTTCCAGGTCAAGTTGTGGAGCAAGGTAAAGCATGGAAAGAAATGATCCATCGCTATGTGGCCGGCACCCTAGGTTTACTCGTATTGACCTTAACCATTTTAGCTTGGAGGGGACGGGCGACTGGTGCCCCCGTCAAACTCGCCACATTTCTACTTGGGTTAATCATTTTCCAAGCATTACTCGGTATGTGGACAGTCACTTTATTGCTTAAACCGATCATTGTTATGGGTCATCTATTAGGTGGTCTTACCAGTTTGGCCTGCTTAAGCTGGCTCTCACTGAGAACCCGCCCTAATGCCAAAATTGCCACCGATAATGACCGCAGTGCCTTTAAATTTTTGGCCATCAGCGCACTCATTGTCGTTGTGTTACAAATAGCACTTGGCGGCTGGACAAGTGCCAATTATGCCGCTTTAGCGTGCCCAGATTTCCCAACTTGTCAGGGTGACATGTGGCCTGAAACCAATTTCGAGAAAGCCTTTACCATCACCGCAGAAAGTGGCCTAAACCATGAAGGTGGTCTCTTAGATAATATCTCTAGAATGACCATACACGTCACGCACCGTGCGTTTGCCATCGTCGTTTTATTACTGGTTGGCTTACTGGCACTCAAATTACTGTTCAAATCTGACTCATTAAAAGGCGTAGGGTTTGTTATTTTCAGCCTGCTACTGATACAGATTGCGCTTGGTATTAGCAACATCACATTACAATTACCACTCCCCATTGCAGCCGCACACAACGGTGTTGCCGCTTGCTTACTCATATCGATTGTTTGGTTAATTCACCGACTGCGATCAACCGCCCAAGTAGACGCAGGATAACGCTTTATGGAAACACCATCGGTTAACATGAACTCCAGCCAAAGTCAGTTTATCCAACAATGTCATAACTACCTTGGCTTATGTAAGCTCAAGGTGGTGGCCTTACTCGTTTTTACTGCCATGGTAGGCATGTTTTTAGCTGTCCCTGGCTGGCCACCATTACAAGAGTTTGTGTGTGGTTTGTTAGGAATTGGTCTTGCTGCAGCCTCTGCTGCGGCCATCAACCACATTGTCGATGAAAAAATTGATGAAAAAATGGGTCGAACCAAAAACCGACCTCTACCTGAAGGTCGGGTAACCATTAAACAAGCATTAGTCTTTGCCATTGTTTTAGGCACCATTGCCATGGCCATTCTTCTCATCTGGGTTAATGTACTCACCGCTGTGCTCACCTTCGTCTCACTGATGTTTTATGCTGTTTTTTACACCATGTATCTTAAACGTGCGACACCACAAAATATTGTCATTGGCGGTGCTGCCGGTGCGGCTCCTCCACTACTTGGCTGGACAGCTTTAACAGGTGAAATTCAATTAGATGCTTTGATTTTATTTTGGATTATCTTTATTTGGACACCACCACATTTTTGGGCACTCGCCATTCACCGCCGTGACGAGTATGCCAAAGTCGATATTCCAATGTTGCCTGTTACCAATGGTGTACAGCACACCCGTGTGAATATTTTGTACTACACCATTTTGTTGCTACACGCGACCTTATTGCCCTTCATTTCAGGCATGAGTGGGTTATTTTACTTAGCAGGCGCCATTGTCTTAGGCTTAATTTTTATTTGGTATGCGATCATTATGTTCAAAAGTACCGACCAAAAAATTAACATCAAAGCCTTTGGCTTCTCGATTATTTATCTGATGGCTTTATTTGCCTTTTTGCTGATCGATCATTATTTACCACCCTACCTTTGGTTGGGCTAAAGGTTAGCTAGGTTACTCTCACTCCGACCCCATTAAAGGGTCGGAAAATGTTTCAGTTAACCTCAATTATTTCGAACATAATGTAAGCATATACCTACACCAAGAACTCAATCAGAAAAATTAACTTTCCTACACTCTCTAAGCCATAAAATTTCGTCTATAGTTGTTGATACAACCATAAACAAAGAACGTAATCATTCTCAATGAATACTGAAGAGTACCTCATCGCCACGGTCGGAGACCTGAACATTGGTGTTTTTTGTAAAGACGTTCGTAACGTCTTTAATAATGACATCAAAGTCACAAGGCTATTTTACCAATCCGATATCTACCTAGGAATTACTGAAATTCATGGGCAGATCATGGATGTAATTGACCTTAGAAAGCGGTTACAAATGAATTCGGCTGAAGGTGACCAGAAACAAAGTAAAAATGTCATTACGTTTCAAACTTCTGTGGATAAATTTATTGCCTTGATGGTGGATGAAATCATCGGCTTAAAAAGCATTCTTACGGAAAATATTCATCACGAACACAGTTCTCAAACCGAAGAACTGAATATCCATTTATTGTTTCCAACAGTTGCTGTGCTTACCGGTGGAGAAATCATCCACCTATTAGATGTCACCTACTTGGATAAAACAGAGCACATCCCTGATGAGTTTGGCGATTTAGAGTTTTTCTAATTAACGCCATGGCACTTAAACCTATCTCTGTGCGTGGTTTACTTGAAATTGCCGCTATTATTACTCTCAGCCTTAGCCTCATCTCCCTCATACCTGACCTGCCTTGGGTTCTGGCGATTTTAACCAGCTTCAAAATACAATACGCTGTTGCCAGTTTCTTATTATCGATTATCTTCATACTGTACCGGCGAAAAATCTTTGCCGGTATCTTACTCATCAGCTTTATTGTTCATAGCATTGCTATTATACCTCCTGAATTCGTATGATAAGTGCATGACCTCTGGTCGTAGCTAAATAAAAACACCTATAGAGTAAAGTAAGACTCAGGTGTAAAGTAATAAGCTACCAAACACATTACAGAGGCCAATATGACCTATAAACACCTGAATC
>JABHGC010000273.1 GCA_018672285.1 Methylococcales bacterium | reverse complement strand
CTTTCATCCAATAGAGCATCACCTAGCTCACGCGAGTAGTGCGTATCACATGAGTGGGTTTAAAGAAAAGACGGCGATTATTACCATCGATGGTAAAGGCGAGTATGCCACCACCAGTTTTGCTTATGGTGAAAATGGTAAAATACACAAAATCAAAGAGTTTTATGATCCTGATTCATTAGGTGGGTTGTATGGTGCCATTACTGAGTATTTAGGTTTTGAAATGCTCGATGGCGAGTTTAAAGTCATGGGGATGGCACCTTACGGTGATCCTAATAAATATGACTTCAGCCGATTAGTTGAATACGGCAATGGTGAGTACAAAGTCAATACTGAGTACGCCAATGTCATTGGGTTACGACGCTATAAAGATGAAGACAGTGGTAAAGGGTATTTCTTTAGCCCTAAGTTAATTGATTGGTTGGGGCCTAAGCGTAGTGGTGATGAAATTGATGACCCCTATATTGATTATGCGGCGAGCATTCAACAGCTGTTAGAAAAAGTAGCATTACACCTGATTGAATACCATCTCGGCGATATTATTAAAGAGACAGGGAAAATAGCATTTGCTGGTGGTGTTGCGCTTAATGTGAAATTAAACCAGCGTATTATTGCAATGGATGGGGTGAAAGAGTTGTTTGTGCAGCCTGCTGCCAGTGATGCCGGAACTGCCATTGGTGCTGCATCCTATGTTGCGAATGAGCTGGGTGATTCGGTCAAAAAAATGGAGCATGCCTATTTAGGCCCTGCATTTACGACCGAAGAGTGTATTGAGGCATGCAAAAATCACCCTGAAAAACCCAAATTTGAAATTGTTGATGATGCCGCCGAGGCGGCTGCCAAAATATTAACCGGTGGTGACCCCATTTCATGGTTTCAAGGGCGAATGGAGTTTGGCCCAAGGTCATTAGGTTGCAGAAGTATTCTAGGCGTACCCAATATTCCGGGTATTGCTGATAAAGTAAATGAGCAGATTAAGTACCGAGAGCGATGGCGTCCGTTTTGTCCCAGTATTTTAGATACCATTGCAGAGGAGATGCTACAAACGAGCCACCCATCCCCTTACATGACGTTTACCTTTGATGTGGAAAAAAGCTGGCATACTCGTGTGCCTGAAGTAGTGCATGAAGATGGTACGGCTAGAGCCCAGGTGGTTACAGAAGATACTAACCCTGTGTACTATAAATTGCTGAAAAAAGTGGAAGAAGTCACGGGTAATGGGGTGTTGCTAAATACCTCATTAAATCGTAGAGGGGAGCCAATGGTGTGTTCACCTGAAGATGCATTGAATATGTTATTTGGCTCTGATCTTGAGTACCTGGTCATGGAAAACGTGTTGGTAACCAAAGGTTAGTGCGTGAAAATACTCATTCTAGGTCGATTAGATGGTTGGATGGGTGTTCACATGCAGCAGTATGCGAACGGATTTCGGCAGCTTAACCATGATGTAGAGTTAATTGATTACCATATTTACTGTCAGAAAAAATTCAGATTAAAATCACTTTTTGGTGGCAAAAAAGAAGCGCAAATTAATGAGCGCACATTTCAGTTTAAGCTTGTGCTAAATGATATCAAGCCAGATGTCATTATCTTTACGGGTGCTAACTTGAAATTTAATTTCTCTGAGTTACGTGAAAATACCAATGCAAAGCTGGTTTATGTCGACATGGATGGGCCGGCCTCTTCGTATTTTAAAAGTGATCTGAGTTGGATTAATGCATTGGATTTGGTCGCTACGGTATCAATGGCCTCACAAAGAGTGCTTAATGCCGAGGGTTATGATCAAGTCGTATATTTACCGCATGGTGTTGATACAACGTATTATCAGCCTTTATCATTAAATGCCTCTCAACTGCAAAAATTTACTTCACCTATTGCTTTTGTGGGTAAACCATCCGGTAGGCGTGAGCGCTATTTAGAGCCGCTGATTGATAAAGGTCTTACTGTGTGGGGAGGGCGCTGGTCTAATGGAAAACACCCTAAGTTTGAATCTTGTGTGAAAGACAAAAAAAATATTATTGGTGCTGATTTAAATGATCTATATAACGCCACCGATATTGTTCTCAATATATTACAGCGTGATGCCTTTAGTGAACAAAATACGATTTTGAGTTTGCAGGTATTTGCTATTCCCGCTTCTGGAAGTTGTCTAATTACTGAGTGGGTGGAAGAGCTTGATGCTGCATTTGATGTGGGTGAAGAAGTATTAACGTATCGTTCCGCAGATGAGTTATACGAGCATGTTGAAACACTGCAGTCCAATCCGAGCCGTATTAAGGCATTGGCTAGCAACAGTCGGGCAAGATGTGTGTCTGACCATACGCATGCTCAGCGTTCAAAAACCCTTTTGCACTATTTCGAGTGAGTATTCTATATGATTCCATACGGAAGGCAGTCTATTTCTGAAGATGACATTCAGGCTGTTGTCGATGTTTTAAAGTCAGATTTTTTGACCCAAGGGCAAATGGTACCGGCATTTGAGCAAGCGATTTGCAGCTATACCAGTGCTGATTATGCAGTTGCTGTGAATAGCGGGACGGCTGCTCTTCATGTTGCATGCCTAGCACTTGGTTTGTCATCAGGAGATTTGCTATGGACGACACCCATTACGTTTGTCGCCTCAGCTAATTGTGGTTTGTATTGTGGTGCGGATGTTGATTTTGTTGATATTGACGCTGAAACGTGGAATATCAGCCCAGAAAAATTAGAACAAAAACTCATTATTGCAGAAAAAGACAATCGACTACCAAAAGTTGTTGTTGTGGTTCACTTGTGCGGTTTGCCATGCGACATGGAAAAAATTTCAAAACTCTCTAAGCAATATGGGTTTTCCGTGATAGAAGATGCTTGTCATGCATTGGGCGCTCAATACCAAAATAACCCTGTAGGGTGTTGTGAGTATAGTGATATCACAGTTTTTAGCTTTCACCCCGTGAAACCGATCACAACAGGTGAAGGGGGCATGGCGGTAACAAATAACCAAGCGTTAGCAGATAAAATGACGTTGTTACGCAGTCATGGCATAACCAAAGACCCTAGTTTGATGGTGAACGAGCCTGATGGTGTTTGGTATTATGAGCAGCTTGAATTGGGCTTTAATTATCGGATGACGGATATTCAGGCTGCTTTAGGGCTGAGCCAATTAAAGCGGCTAGATCAATTTATAGGGCATCGGCAGGCAATTGCTGAACGTTACAATGAGGCATTCAAAGATTTACCCGTGACTGTGCAGCAGGTAGGTGGGCAGTTTCAGTCTGGTTGGCATATTTATGTTGTGCGAATGTTAGTTCATGAAAAGTTATCCCATGAAGATATTTTTAATAAGCTGCGGGGTGAGGGCATTGGTGTGAACCTGCACTATATGCCGGTCTATAAGCAACCCTATTTTCAGCAGCATTTACAGCGTGTCATCGAGTGCCCTGATGCTGAAGCATATTACAATGAAGCCATTACTCTGCCTGTGTACCCAGAAATGACAGCAGCAGATCAGAGTCAGGTTGTCTCGTTGGTGTCAGGGATAGTAAGTTAACCTCGTCTTTACTTGCTGAATGGATATGCTATTTTTCTGCGATGTGTTACTAAGCTTATGATATTGTTAGTAAGATGATTTTTTAGTTTGGCTTAAGCGAGTATGTGCAAGAGGTTCTCAAGTGTGGTAGATTCGAAACCAAAACAATAAATGATTCTACTGTAGTAACTGAGTTGCATGGGGAATCTCTTTAGCAAGCTAAATGAGGATAGTATGATGACGAAATTCAAAGCCAGTTTGCGTCAGGTAGTCGGCAGAAAATTCCCTAAAGTAATTGCTCTATCAAAAGATGTGCTCTATTACAAATATTACTCAGAGCAAAAAATGACGGGTAAAGCGGTTGCAGTAAAGCAGCTTGCGGACTCTGTGGAAAGCCTTAGTTACTCTGATTTTGTTGGGAAAGGGCCGTCGCCAATTGTCCCTAAAAGCCCCAAGACGCATGCTATTTTAGAAATTAATACGACCTGTAATATTGATTGCCTAATGTGTAAGACCAGTTTGTCGACTAGAAAAAAAGGTAAAATTGAAGAGGCAAAGCTGATTCAAATTCTTGATCGATACCATTCTGAAGGCGTGAGAACTGTAGCGTTACATACTATCGGGGACCCTTTAGCAAATCCGAGATTAGGAGTCGTATTTAGAGAGCTGAGAAAGCGTAAAATGCGGGCGGGTATTTCAACCAATGGGTTGTTGCTACACCGCTTTATTGATCTTTTTTCTCAGTACCAAGATGTCTGCTCTCTTATTCGTTTTTCCATTGATGGCTCTACAAAGCCAACTTACGAAAAAATTCGCTTTGGTGGTGAGTGGGAGCAGCTCATTGATAATATGAACTTGGCAAAAGAGTCTTTTAAGAAAAATGGTATGACTCTCGAAGTAGCAATGGTGGTTTCAAAAGATAATGTCGCTGAAATTGGTGATTATATTGTTAGATTTAGAGAGTACACTCGCCACCCTGTTAGAGATATGTCTTTTGGTTTGATGAACAGTCTCGCTCCTGATACCACTTATTTTGAAGAAGCTAATCTATTTCCAGAGGTAACGTATTTAAATCAAAATTGTCACGCAATGACCGCCTCGACTGTTTTTAGTCATTTAGGAGGTGAATTTTCACTATGCTGTCGAGACTATGATGGTAGTTTGCAAATTGGTAGTTTGATCGAAAGTACGCCAAAAGAGATTCGGGGTGGAGATAAGTTAAAAGAGATTAGGGAGCATTATTATGCGAACAATTTTGAAAAGCTACCACTTTGCGGGAATTGCCGTGTTGTGGACAGACGAATTAACACGATGTTCTCGCGATTGATGAGCTTGATGCTATTTCGCTTCCCTGAAGAAACTTCTGAGTTTTACCAAGAGCACGTCAATACAATATGCAAAATACTCTCATCTAAAGAAGGCCTGAGCGAGAATATCAGTAAGTTCGTCAGTGATGATTTGCGGTTTAATCTGCCACAATAAATTCAGAGAGGATAGAGTAGTATAAGGTTAGCACAAGGTTCGGAGCGTTGGCCGTTTCTCTGAACTCTGTGGTATTGATATACATTGTTACTTTTGCATGGGTTGGTGATCTATAGCCTAATTGCTTCGTTATGTTCTGGAATGGGGGCCATCGTGATATAAGGGCGAATAATCAGGTTATCCTGAATTGAATACTCAACGGTTGGCAGGCTCATCATTACCCTGATTAATTGTGCCATCATGTTCATGCCGGCAATAGAGGATACACCAACAGAGCCGCTAAACCGTGCGGCTGCATCTAATACTTTGGCCTCACCTGCATCATCAATCACGATATCAAAATCACCCGCACCATCAACGTTAAATACCTCGCATAAAATTTCTGCGTAACGAATTACTTTTGGATTCATGCAAACTTTATGGCCGGTACTTGTTGGAGATAAAGGGTTTTTTAGTTGCCTTACTCTGGCAGCAATATTGATCGTTTTACCTTTAATGGCAATGCAGTCGACATCTGATGTGTCACCAGAGTAGTGCGGCATTGCAATGTAGTCATCCATAGAGCAGTCATTTTCGGTCATAATTGTTTCTATGTCATCTAACTTTCCAGTGCCACAGAAACGATTGGGTAATAACTGTGTATATTGAGAAATTTGTGCGTCGGCTATAATAACGCCTCTGCTACCTCGTCCTTGTCGTGGTTTGAAAACGACTTTCTTTTTTGGGTAGCCAAGCTCTTTAGCAATGCTGCGAAAATCTTGGGTGTCGGTGAGTAATAAAAATTCACCGCAATCAATATTATGGTCTTTAAGCTTTGACAGCATAAGCCATTTGTCTGTCATGGTTTGAACGGTATCCCAGCTGCTGGTGGATAGCTGGATACCAAGCTGCTCGAATAAGCAGGTTTGCTCAGATACGAGCCTAGACTCTCCTTCTGAAAGGGCAATAATACCGTTGATGGGTTGTCGGTTGTGGATTGATTTAATACCTTCTAACCATTTATCAGGGTATGACTCGGCGATAGGTAGGGTGACAAATTCATCGCAAAGTAATTGTCCCTGTGCAGACTCATCAGCGTCAATGCCGATGAGGTGTACATTAAAATCTTCTGCATCACGTAATGCTGAAATAATGTCGTAAATTAAACGGCCACCGACGCAGGTGAGGCAAATGGTAAATGTAGGTATGTTTTTCATTATAAGTGTAAGTGGCTCATTAAAATATGGAGGTTTTGATTGAATGTATTGGGCTTTCTGTAAAAATCGATAAACTGTGTTTTTACATTGGAGTAATTATAATGGCGTGTCAACATTGCAACCATTAAGCTATAGGGAACCCGAAAAATTTCATAGGTATCCTCTGTAATATCGTTTTCATTGACACGGCTGACCGAGTCTTCATTGAGGCTTAATCGGTACAATGTTGGCTGACCTACATCAATAAAATAAACTGAATCAGCACTTATATTAAGGCGTTTTTGCCAAAAAGCTTGTTTCTCCCTGGCTTTTTCAAGTAGTGGTGATAAATCTATGCGCTCACTGGGTGATACCCAAAATAATCCATTCTCATCAAAGGGGCCGGGTGTTTCGCTGATGCGTTTTAAATAGTCGGCACTGCTAGCATGTGAACTTTTGACGTAGGTGCCAGTCTGGTTGTCAGTTGTAAAATCGTATGTGGATAGCTCAGACATTAGAAGTGCTTTAAATTTAAAATTGCGTTCTTCGGCAATTTGGATTAGCTCTTCTGCTGTGCCCACACCACAATATTCCATCATTAACGCTTTTTTTCCACCATAAACAGCGCCACCGGTAAGTGGGAAATAGTACTCTGGTTTGATGGTTTCTAAGTAATTAAACACAATCTCGTAGTTTCTAAATTTTTTCTTGTTAGACTCTGATTTTTTTTCTTCAAGTGTTAAATTTTCATAGAAGGCAGGATAGGGGCCTTGGAAGCCAAACGGTACGCAGGCGATATCAATTTTACCAAATCTTTCAACCAGTGTTTGACATTGGTTTTCATCGTATGGGCAGTCATTCGCATTAAGCAGTAATTTATCATCTAATTTAAATACCGCCATAGAGTCCACGGCACTGTATATGGCATTGGGCTCTATCCATACGTGATCACTACCATTAAGAGCAATGCCTTTTTCAGGGTCAGATATGCGGACATCCGTAAAGCCTAAGCGCTTCATGGCTTTTGCGGTGAAGTTATGCTCATACCAAGACACGAGTATAGTGGTATCTCTTGGGAACATAGCAAGGGTGTCTGGGTCGTAATGGTCTGCATGGGTATGGGTGATGTAAATAAAGTCAGGGTTGATTTCAGTTAAATCTTGCTTTGTTGTTGTAAGCTCAGGGAAATTAAATAAACCTGAGCGTGATTCAAGCCCTGTTGTTACCCATGGATCACAGAGTATTCGGCTGTGTTCGCTTTCAAGCAGAAGCATCGTATTGACATAATAGGTAAGCTTCATAACAGTAATTCCTTTGTCATTATTTTTTGAAAATTAAAGGTTGTATGTTTTTTTGATGCTGGCTGGTATCCCAGCAATGACACAATGACCTTCTGTTTTTAAATCGAGCAGTAAGGACATCGCGCCAATGGTTGTATAGTCACCTATATTGCAGCCTCCAAGCACGTGAGACCCGGTGTAAATCGTGACAAAATTTCCAACCTCAGGCGAGTTGCCGGTTAAGGTTGTGCCAATGGTGCAGCAGTGATAAATAGTGACAAAATTCCCTATTTTGGCTCTGCCAGTAAAAACGATGGTGCCAGGATGTGCAAAAATTAAACCAGCGCCTGCTTCTAGCTCTAGTGGGAGCTGAATACCGGTGAGAGTGCAAAAATTGTAATGGAAAAAATAGCTTATCCAGTAAAGAGGGAAAAGGTACCATTTTTCTTGTAAAAATCGAGTGACTCGGTAAGAAATGTTGACGAGTATTTGTGGCTTTTTAAGTAAAAACTGGAGCCAATTAACATTCCTAGAGGCAACGATATCAATTTTTAATTTTTGTAAATGGCCGAGTTCTTTGCCTTCTGGAATGAACATTTCATAAATATAAAAATAGGCGTTGTTATAGGTGCTATTTTTAAGTTTTGCCATGATTTCAAGGTATGCACTGCTGCAAATAATAATGCAGTCCGGTGGGTTGGCGTTGATATGATCAGGGCTGACGATATCAATCCCATGTAAAGTGGAGCCTTGTTTATTTGTATTTGGGTCAATAATGTAGCTAATTTTATCTTTTGATACCCAACGTTTTAAAGCATTATCAGCTAAACCACCCGCGCCCCAGATTGCAATGTTGGTATAATTGGACAGTTTTTTCTGGACCGTGGATTTTAGGCTCATAAGTTACTCATAAGATGCCAGTGAGCTACCAATTGGAAGGTAAGAGCCATCTTCTGCAATATCACACCTTGGCATAGCGATGCTTTGTTGGCCAAAAATATTTTTATTGGCTTGGTTTAGAAGGCTGTCGCCTTTAAATTCGGGGTCTGGGCTGAGTAAGTAACGGATGGATATTCTTGGATTGTCACTAGAATTGATGGGGGTTCCGTGAAGTGTCAAGCCATGAAAGCAGGCGACTGATCCTGCTGAGCCGGTGACATCACTTTCGTGCCCTTGTACTGTTTTCCCTGCTTGGTCAGTGTAGAACCAGCGATTATGGTCAATATTAGAGCGACGTAACGAGTGAGGGTAGGTGGTCATGCCTGATACATGTGTACCACGTAATAATCTTAATGCTGAATAATTGCGCTCAACTTCATCAAGATAAACGTAAAATGTCACAAACTCTGATTCAGGGCGTGTTTTGTCCTGATGGTAATCTGTGCAATAAAAATATTGTACGTCTTGCAGGTGGTCAAACGTGAAAGGGTTTAGGTTGGGGCGGCCGACATTTTCTATGGCTTTAAATAGCCATTCAGGAATAAACTTTTCAGGTACGGAGCGAATAATGGCTTTTTTCATGATGCTGTAATTTGGGCCAAGCACCTGTTCAGCAAGTTTGGTGAAACTGGGGTTTTGTTCAATGAAATCGAGGTTAATACCTTCTAAAAAATTATGCCCAGGCCCGGGAGCGTATCGCTGCCAGCGTCCATTTTTTTTGAATTCAGCTTTGCTAGGGTAAAACATATCAAGGTTAATGGGGCGGTGTTCATTTATATGATCACGTAATTCTGAGCAGGGCGTTGAGTCTAAAATTTGACCAAAATTGGCGCAGCCATTAATCGGGAAATTTTCAACGTCTAATGACAAATCTTCTGCTGGAGAGGGTAAAGGCTTGATCTCATTGGTGCTCATAGATATCTCATTATGAAAGGGTTCAAAATAAGTTAACACGATGTGAAAGTGCGCTAAAGTGCTTTAAGGCTGTTCTATTGATCTATGTCAATGCTTTGAGTTGTTTTAGTGCTCTTAAATATTGTAATGTTTGATTGTATGGGTGTTGTAGCCATAAGGCCGTATATTCTTAGTGTTAATTATGGTGTAGCCTTCTGCTTGATGTCAATTTGGTTTTATCATAGACTGATTAAGCCTGTCTATATAGAAATTAACGTAAAATCAGGGTGTTCCTGTGATGGTAATATATCTATATTTGCACACTATAATAAAATGGTCTTGGTTAGTTTCTCACTTTATGGAATTAAGTGATCTAAAAGACTAGTCATAACCGTATACAGGGATCGTAAACTTCCAATGTTAATGAATAAGTCAATATTAATCACCGGTGGCACTGGCTCTTTCGGCAAAATGCTCACAAAAACCTTACTGGAAAAATATAGCCCTAAGCGGTTAGTGATATATTCCCGGGATGAGCTCAAGCAATTTGAGATGCATCAAACCTTTAATGACCCTTGTATGCGCTATTTTATCGGTGATGTTCGAGATGAGTGCAGAATGAAAGAGGCGATGTCAGGCATTGATATCGTGATTCATGCGGCTGCATTAAAGCAAGTTCCCGCTGCAGAATACAATCCGATGGAATGTATTAAAACCAATATTCATGGTGCAGAAAATGTGATTCATGCGGCCATCTATAATAATGTTGAGAAGGTCATTGCTTTGTCAACAGATAAAGCGGCAAACCCCATTAACTTGTATGGTGCCACCAAGCTTGCTTCAGATAAATTATTTGTTCCAGGTAATAATATGGCTGGTGGGAAGAAAACACGATTTTCTGTGGTGCGTTACGGCAATGTTGTTGGCTCTAGGGGGTCGGTTGTCCCTTTCTTTCAAGGTTTGATTGATGAGGGGGCTTCGGAGCTGCCTATCACCCATGAAGATATGACACGTTTTTGGATTACGTTGCAAGAAGGTGTTGATTTCGTATTAAAAGATATTGAAAGAATGAAGGGGGGAGAAATTTTTGTACCGAAAATCCCGTCAGTGAAAATAGTCGATTTAGCAAAAGCGATGGCGCCAAAAACCGCATTAAAAATGATCGGTATACGCCCTGGTGAAAAAATACACGAAATTATGTGCCCTGCTGATGACTCTCATCTTACGATAGAGTTTGATGATCATTATGTGATTACACCGAGTATTATTTTTTACTCCAGCGTTGTGGATTTTGCTTGTAACAATCTGGGTGAAACAGGAGAGCCAGTATCTCAAGGGTTTGAATACCACTCTGGCACTAATGCCAGCTTTTTAAATCACGAAGAAATTCTTCAGTATAATCATAAATCATAGCGTGTGATGAGTCAGTATGTGATTGAAAGCTCTCGACTTGGGCTGCGTTTACTTCAATGCTCTGATGTGGGTGTTGATTATGTCAGTTGGCTAAATGATGATGATTCCAATCAATATTTAGAATCAAGGTTCCAGCGGCATACTCAAGATAGTGTGAGAGTATTTGTTGGGGATACCCTTGCCTCTGAAAACCAACATCTTTATGGCATCTTCGCTAAAGAAACTGGCTTGCATATTGGTAATATTAAGCTGGGTCCTATTAATATTCGATATTCTAGTGCTGGTATTGGTTTGATGATTGGCAAGCCTTACTGGAGAAAAGGGTATGCAACAGAGTCAATTGGTTTGATCTGCGAATATGCATTCCAATCGGTAGGGCTGGAAAAAATTAGTGCGGGCTGTTATGAAGAAAATCTTGGGTCAAAGCGTGCGTTTGAAAAAGTAGGTTTTAGTGTTGAGGGCTTTCAAAAGAGTCAGGTTATCTCTCAAGGTGTTAGAACTGGCGTGTGGATGCTAGGGCTATGCCGTAGTGATTTTGGGTCTTGAGTTAGGTTGATGATATATGGAAATTGCTCTAGGTAGCGCTCAATTTGGTTTAGATTATGGTATTTCAAATGCTATTGGTAAGACAGGGCAAGGCCAGGTGTGTGATATTCTTTCCTTAGCTGCAAGCGAAGGTGTGACCTGTATAGACACTGCTGCGCTATATGGTAATGCAGAAGAAGTCCTTGGTGCCTGTGATTTACAATCGAAGCCATGGCGGTTGATTACAAAAACGCCCAAGGTTGAGGGGGGATGCGTGGGTCAGCTAGAGGTTGATTTGATGCGGCGCAGGTTTGATCTCTCTTTGCAGCAGCTGAAGTTAGGTCAGGTCGATGGCTTGTTGTTACACCGTTATAGTGATTTTTTTCTGCCGGGCGGAGATTTAATTTACCAATTTTTGGGGTCATTAAAAGCTCAGGGTAAGGTTAATAAAATTGGTGTATCAGTCTACACAGCAGAACAAATTGATCAAATTTTGGCGCAGTTTGATATTGATATTATCCAGCTCCCTATGAATATTTTTGATCAGCGCCTTGTTCGGTCAGGGCATTTGCAGAAACTGAAAGAGGCAGGCGTTGAAATTCATGTGAGAAGTGTTTTTTTACAAGGCCTAGTCATGATGCCTGCTGAAGTTAGGCCGGCATATTTTAATCCGATTACAGGTACCCTTGATTCGTTTTCCCATGCTTGTGCTGAGTTTAAAATTACGCCATTGGCAGCTGCACTACAATATATTGAGCATATTTCAGAGGTTGATTATGCCGTGGTAGGGGTTAATACACTAAACCAAATGGCTGAAATTATATCGGCCAATAAGTGTGAAATCGGTAAGTTCCCGTTTGAATCATTTGCGATTAACGATTCAAAATTTGTTAACCCTGCTGAGTGGGCATTATGAGTAATACATCGTTGTCAGAGTATTCTACTGTTTTTTGTGATAGCACTGAGGCACTGGGTTGGGCATATGATCAAGGTTTGTCGACAGATGCTATTATTAAAACAAGTTCCCCTGCATTATTATTATCTGATAACCCGAATGTTGAGCATGTCGAGTCTCGCTGGACAATCAGTACGTTAAAAGTATTTCAATCGAGTATAGAGCCACTTTCAAGGTCAGTTTATGATGCTGTTTTAGGTGTTTCAACCGCGTCAAGAGAAGATGCTATCGCTGTGGCGCTTGCTGTCGTACATTTTCAAAGAGTTCTATTTAAAGCAGCATGTATGACTGAGTCTGATGTCACGGAGCAGCGATTGTTTATCTCTGTTGATGGCTATGGTGGCGCTGGTGGTAATAACATGAATGCACCCTGGGGTTGGCTTCTTGAGCAGAATAGCCTTTTTTCTGAGTGTGCTTATAAGCTATCAACCCAAAAATGGGAGGGGTTGTCAACGCATGGTATCTCCCTCTTTAAGCGTATAAAATTAGCTGGTTTTAATGTGATTTTTATTCGCCTTATGCTCAAAATTTGGCAGAAAATGCCAAGTTGGTCTAGGCAAAAAAATTTATTGATTCCAAGAGAAAATGAATTGGTTTTAGATATTGCTTCCTACCTTTCCCGTAGAGCAGTGTCGATTAGTGCGATTAAAACAGATGCGTCTATCAGAGAAGAAAAGAGAGATGTATCCTCTATTCTGGCTGCAGTGCACCCTGTTATCAAGGCACATATCGAAAGCTGGGTTGTACGTGATTTAGTGGCTGTTTGTGAAAAAAACGTTATGAATAAAATCGCGGGTCAGTTGTCAGATTTAGATGACTGGGAGCTGCGTTGGAACAAAACGTTGGCGCCCTTTAAAGCTAAGCCTTCAGTTATACTGACAAATGCGCCAGGTAATGTCATGGGGCTTGGGTTACTTAAAGTGGCTGAATCGTATGATATTCCTGTGACGTCGGTTCAGCATGGTGTTTCTAAAGAAATTTGCAGTACGTTGGTTGAAAATGTGATTGGAGATGAAATTAATGCCTCAAATCTGTATTTCACATATAACGATACAGCGGCTCAATATTCTCAGAATAACTATTTTGCTTTTGGTCGAGCTGAAGCGGTTGGTTTCTCCTCTAGGCAAATGCGTGTTTCTCAGTTAGGTCGGATGGTTCAAAATGCAGAGCCTATTCTCTATATATCAACAAATATATATAAGGGGAATCTGGGGTCATTTAATGGTTACGTAACTGACTTTGCAAGGGCAACGATGGAGGTTGATTTAGTGAATTCTGTGTTTTCTCAGATACCTCATTGCACCTGTTATAAAACGTATCCAGAAGAAAATAGGCGTTACTCTGATATTGATCCTGTTTTTGATTGTGTTAATCAAGCATCAAATATGACGCTATTTGAATCTAAAGTAGATGTAAGGTACCTCATCTATCAGCATAAGATTATGGTGGTTGGTGGTGCAACAAGTACATTAGGCTGGGCGATGGCAAGCAATAAACCTGTTGTGTTCATTAACTGGGAAAACAATATGCCATTAACCGAGCAAGCCTATGCTGATTTTAAGCTGGCAATGTTTGTGTTTAATGGTGAAGAGGCAATGTCCGATGGCTCATTGAGGGATTTTTTATCAAAACCATTGGCTGACATTCAAGCGCTATGGCAAGAGAAAAAACAAGATAGAAAGTGGGTGTTTGAAAAATATTTTTCTAAATATCCTAGTGGCGCAGGCAAGCGAGCAGGAAAAATGATTTTAAAATTGTTTGCCCAAAAAAGCGCAAAGGGGATGTAAATGGAAATCAAAAAAATACCGTTTGGTTGTCGGTTTATAGGCCCTGATGAACCCGTAGTTGTCATTGCTGAAATTGGCATCAACCATGAGGGTGATGTTGATGTTTGCGCTCAAATGATAGAAGAGGCAGTTGCTTGTGGGGTTGATGCTGTAAAATTGCAGACAGTGGATGTTGATGAAAACTACGTTAAAGGTTCTGAGAGCTATGATATTTTTTCAAAAGCAGTTTTAAGTCAGGCTGATACTGAAAAAATGTTTAACCTGGCAAAAGGCAAAGGGGTTGAAGTTTTAACAACATGTGGTGATTACTCGACTTTAGAATGGGTAGATAAACTGTCCCCAGCGGCACATAAATTTTCATCAGGGCTACTGGGGCATTTGCCTCTTTTAGATAAAGCCAAAAAAACGGGCAAGACATTGTTACTTTCAACTGGAATGGCGTTGCAAGCAGATATAGATGCTGCTGTAGAAAAATTGGCGGGTTATTCTTATGCCATTTTTCAATGCACTTCCTTGTACCCTGCACCATTAGAATCATTGAATCTTGCTTTTATGAAAACGATGTCAGAGCAATACCAAGTTCCCGTTGGTTTTTCGGATCACTCTCTCGGCACGGAGGCGGCATTTCTGGCCGTTGGCGCTGGTGCTTGTATGATTGAAAAGCATTTTAGTTTAGATCCCTCTAGGTCAGGATTTGACCATCATGTCTCCATAGATCCAAAAGGTTTAAAAGCATTGGTGGACCGGGTGAGGTTGGCAGAGGATATTATGGGAGTCCCTGAAAAAATATTGGCAGAAGCTGAAGTTGCCAATAGAGATAAGTATCAACGCTGTTTGGTGGCAAGATATGACTTAGAGGCTGGTCATGTGTTGGTTGCTGAAGATCTAAATGTGATGCGTGTGTTACCAGATCAAAGTGGTTTATTACCTGCTGATTATGAAAAAGTGATTGGCGTGGTATTGGCGCGTGCAGTAGAAAAGCACACACCTTTTAATCAAGATATGTTTGCTTAACCTGATGTCATTGCCTCAGTACGATTGGTTAATACGAGTTGGGTCTAAAGCGTCTGCTGGGGGTGGGCATGTTTTCCGTTCACAAGTGTTGGCAGAGTGTTTAAAAAAGCAGTCACAGAAATGCCTGATTGTATTGGATGAAGATACTTTGCCTTGCTGGGCTGATTTTTTTCGTGACCATGATTTTGATGTTATTTTTGGGGGGGGCTTGCCAGTGCCTAAGTCAGGCACGATTATTGATCGATATGAGTTATCGGTGAATGAGTTACAAGCATTAAGTGAGCAGTCGCCACTGATGGTTTTGTTTGATGATCTTAATGCTCACCCTGATTGGGCGCATGTCTTAGTGAATGGTGCCCCAGGCGCCATAGATGAAACATCTTCAGCGCAAGTCGGCCTGATTGGAAACACCTATTCGGTGGTTAACCCTAGGTTCTGTCGTACTGAAGCTTATGTTGTGGCTAAAGATGTCTCCAGAATTATTGTGACATTTGGTATGGTGGATTCAAAAAATGCGACCTGCAAAACCATTGAGATATTGAGCCAGTTATCGATGCAGAAAATTCAGATTTTTGTGGTCATGAGCCGCTCAGCTAAGCACTATGAGCAGGTGGTTGAAATGGTTTCTCGACTTGCGAACGCTGAGTTGGTTGTAGACTGTGATGATATGTCAGTGCTAATGCTAGGTTCTGACCTTGTTATCGGTGGTGGTGGTGTGAGTTTGCTTGAGAGGATGGCGTTAGGGGTGCCTTCTATTACTGTTTGTTTGGCAGATAATCAGGTGGCGAACGTGCGTGGATCTGCAAGTATGGGAGGGACGCTCTTTGCAGGTGTCATAGGCAGTTTAGATGGCGCTAAGTTGGCCTCTCAAGTTGAACGATTAATGGCGGATGATAAAGGTCGCCAAATGATGTCAAACAAGGCAAGATTAATCATTGATGGTGATGGGGCTAAAAGGATAGCTGATCGGTTGATATCAATTACAAATAATAATAAATCTAATGGTGAGTAAATCATGGGTACAAACGAGCCTTCTCAAGTTCTGATTTTTGACACAACATTGCGTGATGGAGAGCAAGCACCTGGCGCCGCTTTTGATATCGAAGAAAAGGTTGAAGTTGCCAGAATATTAGATGATATGAAGGTTGATATCATTGAGGCGGGGTTTCCTATTTCATCGAAAGGGGATTTTAAGTCTGTTCAGTCCGTATCCAAAGTGGTGGAGAATGCAACGGTTTGCGCGTTGACGAGAGCAAGGCGTGGCGATATTGATGCTGCGGTCGAGGCGTTAGCTGGTGCGAAACGAAAGCGAATTCACACGTTTATTTCAACCAGTGCATTGCACATGAAGCATAAGTTAAATATGACGCCTGACGCAGTGCTAGAGGCCATAAAAGACAGTGTTTCTTATGCAAGGCAATTTTGTGATGATGTTGAGTGGTCGTGTGAAGATGGCACCAGAAGTGATCCTGAGTTTTTATGGCGTTGTTTTGAAACGGCAATTAAAGCGGGTGCCTCTACAGTCAATATTGCGGATACAGTCGGTTATATCTTGCCTGCTGAATTCACAGCACTGATAGAAGGGTTGTATGCGCATGTGCCTGGTATGGAGGATGTGCGGTTTTCAGTGCACTGTCATGATGACCTAGGCTTGGCAACGGCTAATTCGCTGGCAGCGATATCTGCTGGTGCAAGGCAGGTTGAGTGTTCCATAAATGGGTTAGGTGAGAGGGCGGGAAATGCTTCCTTAGAAGAAGTTGTAATGACATTACATACCCGCCAAAATGTTTTGCCTTTTAGTACTAACTTAGATACCACATTATTAACCACTGCATCTAAAGTGGTTTCAGATATTTCTCATTTCCCCGTTCCGCCTAATAAAGCCATTGTTGGATCTAATGCTTTTGCTCATGAGTCTGGAATTCATCAGCATGGTGTGATCAATCACCCAAATACGTATGAAATTATGACACCGGAGGTTGTTGGGGCGACAGGTTCTCGTTTGGTGATGGGGAGAAAGTCAGGGCGTCATGCTTTTAAAATGAAGCTTGAAGAATTAAGTTGTCACTTAGAGCTGGATTATTTTGAAAAAGCTTTTATGGACTTCAAGGATTTTGCTGATACCAAAAAGAAAATTTCAGATGATGAAATTTTAAATATTGCGAATAAATATCAACAGGCGTAACAAGTCATGGTTGATGTCTTACTTTATGTAGAGGATCCAGGTGCTGCAAATTTTATTGCAGGTGTGCCAAAGGGGTTAAGTTCGCTGGGTATCAGTAGTGTGGTTATTGCTCATGCTCATGCCAAAAAGCAGCTGGATAAGCATGGTGTTGTTTATGTTGAATTGGCACAGAGTGATATTGCGAGCGACTTGATTCAATTATACCAGCCAAAGGTGATTGCCTCTGGCACAACTGATCGGATTGAATCGATTCAGCATGGGTTGATTTCAAAGGGAAAGTCACATGGGGTAATGACGATTGGTTTGGTTGACGGCCCTGCATCTTATGAGTATCGGTTTAGGGGGGATGGAGATCATGCAACCTATTATTGCCCTGATTTTCTAGTGGTTGTTGATCAAGCAACGGCTGATGATTACGAGCGAATTGGTGTACCTGTTTCTTCTATTAAAATAATGGGGCACCCTCATTATGATACGATTTACGGTCATAAAGCGCGCTTGAATACTGCTAATCTAGCGGCACTAAAAGCACGCCTTTTTGAGGGTGTTGGTCAGAGAAAAGTATTGATGTTTGCGGCAGAAATATCGACAAGTCGAGGGCATGCTGACCACTCTCCAAGAGAGAATGATTCCTACCAAAGTGAGGTAGGTTACATCGAGAGGAGTAAAATTTTATTGGAAAATTTTATTGCTTCTGTCAAAACATTAACCGAGAAACCTTATCTTGTTTTAAGGTTGCACCCTAAAAATCAAGCAGATGAATTTGAAGAATTTCATGACTATTTTGATTTAATCTCTCAAGGTGGGCTTTCAATTGACCGTGTTTATGCTGCTGATATGGTCGTTGGGATTACCTCTATATTGCTAGAAGAAGCGGCAATGCTTGGAACCCCTGTTGTTGCTATGATCCGTCGTGAGGTTGAAATGAATTGGTTAAGAGGGATAAAACAAGGTGTTGTCCCTGCTGCTAGAGATCGGCAGGCATTATCACAGGTGCTAGCAACATTTGAAGCAGGTCAAATAGAGCCGATGAATACAGAAACAGTATTAATATCTGGTGCCAATGAGCAATTGGTTGAATTTATCTCGAAGGGGGTTATATGCGAGTCGTTGTAATCATCCAAGCACGTATGACTTCAAGCCGTTTGCCTGGAAAAGTCATGATGGACTTGTCGGGAGAGGCGGTTCTCTCCTATATGTTGAAGCGTGTTCAGAAGGCAGCATTGGTTGATGATATTGTCGTTGCAACAACGACGAATCAAACTGACGATGATGTGGTGAATTTGTGTGAAGCACTGGATGTGAGAGTGTACCGGGGGAGTGAGCCTGATGTCTTAGGGCGCTTTTACCTGGCTGCATCTGAGGCGAAAGCAGAGGTTGTTGTTCGCCTCACTGCAGATTGCCCAATGATTGACCCTGCCATTATTGATGAGGTCATCAGTGTGTTTAGTGAGGGAGGGTGTGACTATGCATCTAACACTGTTATCAGAACATACCCTGATGGGTTAGATGTCGAAGTGATGTCTATCCAGGCGTTAAAAAAAGCGCATGAGAATGCCGTTGATGATCGCTTAAGAGAGCATGTGACGCCTTATATCAATGGGAAGTTGCCAGCACTGGGGGATGGTGGTTTTAAGAAAAAAGATATCGTATTCAAAGCAGATTTTGCGCATATTAGATGGACGCTAGACACAAAGGACGATTTAGAGTGTATACGCCAACTGGTAAGCCATTTGCCTGCTCAATACCATTGGTTAGAGGCACTTTCTGTCGCAACTAAGTATAAAATTTTATAATGGATATGCAGCTTCGAAAAGTAACCATGGATGATGCTCATTGTCTATTTGACTGGGTGAATAGTCCTTCTAGTCTTAACAATAAAAAGAAAACGACGTCATTAATTGGTTGGCAAGATCATGTTAATTGGTTGCAAAATAGAATAGATCACGACAGTGTGGTTATCTTTATGCTTGAGCTTGGTGGTGTAGCTGTTGGTCAGACTCGGGTTGAGCTAAAAAAAGCGGGTTTGATAGTTGATATATTTATAGCTGAGCAATGTCGAGGTAGGGGTTATGCCGTTAAAGCATTAACTTTATTGAAAGAGGCTGTGCACCACTTGTGGCCGAATAAACGGTTAGTGGCTGAGATAAAGCAAACGAATAAATCGTCTATTGCATTGTTTCTCAAGGCAGGGTACCAACAAGTAAGACTAGAATCTGGCTTCTGTATTTTGGAAAATAAATGATCAATCAATTTCAAAAATCAAATGCTTTGTATCAGCGAGCGTTAAAAACTATTCCGCTTGCATCACAAACATTCTCAAAGTCGGCCATGATGTATGTCAATGGTGTATCTCCATTGTTTATCGATCATGGTAAAGGCGCTTATGTGTGGGATGTGGATGGTAATCAATATATTGATTATGTATCAGCATTAATGCCTGTGATTCTGGGTTATTGTGATGAAGATATCAATCGAGCCATTATTGAACAGCTTGATAAAGGAATTATTTTTTCTTTGTCATCTGAGCTTGAAATTGCGTTGTCTGAAAAATTGGTAGAACTGATACCGTGTGCTGAAATGGTTAGATTTGGTAAAAATGGTTCTGATGCGACATCGGCAGCCATTCGAATTGCACGGGCTTATAATGGTCGAGATAAAGTTGCCGTGGCTGGGTATCATGGGTGGCATGATTGGTATATTGGTAGTACTGCTCGACATCTTGGTGTGCCTGATGCTGTGCGCGGGCTGACAGAAACCTTTAAATATAATGATGCAGAGTCGCTTGAGACACTGTTGAAAAATAGTCCAAATGAGTTTTCTGCAGTGATTTTAGAGCCAGACGGTGCTGTTCCAGTTAATTCAGAATTCTTACAACAGGTAAGGGGGTTAACTGAGAAATATGGTGTTGTGCTTATTTTTGATGAGATTGTTACAGGTTTTAGAATCCACATGGGAGGCGCCCAGGCATTTTATGGTGTGGTACCCGACTTAGCGACATTTGGTAAAGCGATGGGTAATGGCATGCCTATTTCAGCCATTGTTGGTCAACAGCGTTTTATGAAAAAAATGGACGATATCTTTTTTTCTGGAACCTTTGGCGGGGAGACTCTTTCCTTGGTTGCATCACTGGCAACAATTCATAAATTAGAAGAAAAAAAAGCGGTGTCAGTATTTTCACAGCTAGGTAATATGATGATGATAGGTGTAGAAAAGCTGATTGCTATACATCAGATGAGCCATGTTCTGTCTGTATCTGGAGGTGCTTGGTGGCCAAGGATTACTGTAGCGCCAACCGAAGCGCTAACTGTGTTGGATATTACAAGCCTGTTTAGGCAATCTTTAATATCTCAAGGATTATTATTAGGTGGTGGCTTTAATTTTTCTTTAGCACACAGTGATGCAGGTGTAGCGGATGACACTTTGTCTAGGCTGGATGCGAGTGTTGAGCAGTTACAATATTATCTAAATAGTGACAAACCAATGCAGCACTTAGCTGGGGATCCTATTCAGCCCGTCTTCCAAGTGAGAAAATAATATGGCAGCAGTTATTAGCGTTATAGTGGCACATCCAGACGATGATGTTTTAGGTTGTGGTGGAACCATTATTCGTCATATTAAACATGGTGATGAGGTTCACGTTATTTATTTAACAGATGGTGTGTCTGCTCGTGATGATGCAGGTTCTAATGAGGTTGAACAGCGATTGGCCGCAGCAAAAAAAGCAGCCATTTTAATGGGTGGGTGTCAGCAACATTTTTTGAAATTCCCAGATAATCAGTTAGATCAATGCACCTTATTAGATTTGGTTAAAGCCATAGAGGGTATTTTACAAAAAATTAAACCTTCAGTTGTTTATACCCATCACTCGGGTGATTTAAATATTGATCATGAGTTAACGCACCGAGCGGTGATGACAGCATGTAGGCCACAACCTGAAACCTCTGTGAAGCAAATCTATAGTTTTGAAATTTTATCCAGCACAGGTTGGTTTGGTTATGCACAGCAAAAACAATATATTGCCAATAAGTACATTGATATTAGTGCGTATTTAGAGCAAAAGCTTGAGGCATTGAGGGCTTATGATACAGAGATGCGAGAAGTGCCGCATGCAAGGTCGTATGACAATGTTGAGTATTTAGCAAAGCATCGAGGGGCCAGTGTAGGGCTTCATGCTGCAGAGACTTTTTTTGTTGAACGCTGGGTTGAAGGCGAATCAATGTGAAAAAACGAATTTTTTCCATATTAGGTGTGTTGTTAAGGCAAATCCCCATCTCTGTTATGAGCTGGGTGTTATGTAGGAAAATTCAGTGTTTTGAAAAAAAAACGTCATCAGTAAAAATATTTGTGCTTGATAGGGATCGTTTTAGAGAAGATATTGTTGCTTTAAATCAATATACTGACATTGAATATTATGACTTTACAATTGGTATTCAGGATAATATTGCAGCGTTATTTGCATATCAATATGATTATGTGAAAGGCGCTGAAAATACCGAATACCATATTGCGCATGCGCAATACCTCAGAAAACTCATCCCTGTACTATGCCAAAAAATGTCTGTTACCGGCTTTATTTCATGCGGAATGTATTACAGCCGGCATCAAGATTGGGAGCAAAGCTGTAAAGATACTCATATTCCTTTTTTATGCCTTCATCGTGAAGGCGTTGGTATCACTGGGGAGCCACTTGATCGGCTTTTTGGTGAGTCGATGGAAGGGAGAAGGCGCTTTAATGGGCAGCATATTATGGTTGGTACTGATGCATTTCGAAACATGTTAATAAAGCGAGGGTATGCAAAGCCTGATGACGTCAGTATGACAGGGGTGCCAAGATTTGATATTAGTGCTGCAGCGACAAAATCAAAGCCAGAAAAACCCCAGGTGTTATTGTTTTCATTCTTTTTAGCGTCAGGGCAAGTTGAACTTGTCAGTAAAGAAGGTGTATTTCCTGAGAAAAAAGGGTTTTACAAGCTGTTTTTAGATGTGCATGAGCAGTTCGCGCGTTTAGCAAAAGAAAATCCAGATGTGGCATTTGTGATTAAGCCAAAATGGTATGTTAGCCAATGGAAAACATTAATTGATATGTCGGTTGAAAAAGGCTGTGAGCTGACAGGCTCCGACGCTTGGCCAAGTAACTTAACCGTTGTTGATGATGTTCCTGCACAAACACTCATTTCTGCGTCTGGTTTAGTGATTGCTTTTAACTCAACAACGATATTTGAAGCGATTCAGTATGACAAACATGTGTTAATGCCACTGTATGAAGAGGCAAGCTCTACTCACTCAGACTATTTATACCTTCCTGACACGAAAGATTCTATTCATTTAGCCCGCTCTAGCAATGAGTTTATTACCATTGTAGAGCAATATATAAGTGGAAAATTAGATAAAAAAGTGGCTGATGAATCTTTGATCAATGAAGCAGTTGGGTATATTGATGGCTCAGTCTCAGGTCGAATTCAAGCCATCATTATTGAACAAATTGATCAGATCACAAGGGGTGAGTAGTGTTAATTGGTAATCATACGGTGGGAGACGGGCATAAAGCCTTTATTATTGCTGAAATTGCTCAAGCTCACGATGGGTCGTTGGGGCTTGCTCATGCTTATATTGATGCTGTCGCAGAAGCGGGTGCAGATGCAATAAAATTTCAGACACACATTGCTGAAGCTGAGTCATCTCCTGGTGAGCCATTTCGGGTGAATTTTAGTTATGAAGATAAAACCCGGTACGATTACTGGAAGAGAATGGAGTTTACTCAAGTGCAATGGGCTGGTTTGGCTGATCATGCTGCTGAGAAAAATTTGGTTTTTTTGAGTTCACCCTTCTCTTTTGAAGCTGTTACGTTGCTACAGTCACTATCTGTCCCTGCATGGAAGGTGGGGTCGGGTGAGGTCTTTAACCCGTTATTATTGCAGCGATTAAAAGAAACGCAATTGCCGATAATCGCCAGTACAGGAATGAGCACCTTAGATGATGTGATGCGATTGTTGGTGTCATTCTCTGATTACGAGCCTGGATTTGCAGTGATGCAATGTACCACGATGTATCCTACTCCTTTAGATTATGTCGGGATGGAAAATGTACAATTATATCGCGATATTGGTGGAACAGTGGTGGGGTTATCAGATCATAGTGGCCAAATTACACCGTCACAAATTGCTATTGCTCGAGGGGCCAATATTATTGAGGTACATGTTACTTTTGATAAGGGGATGTTTGGCCCAGATACGTCATCATCAATTGATATGGATGAACTGTCAGCATTGGTGCAATTTTCAAAAGATGTGATCTGTATCGACCAGCCTATAAAACAAAAAAATGTAGTATCTGAAGAATTATCTTCTTTGAAACAGATGTTTGGTAAGGCGCTGATTGCCGAACAGAATATTGATGCTGGTTGTGAGGTGACTTTGGCGCATTTAGGGGCAAGGAAACCGATGAATGGCATTCCGGTTGATCAATTCGAGTCGTTATTGAACAAAAAAGCAAAAAGGGTGATAGTCAAGGGTGAGCGATTAGATTGGGATGATTTTATCTGAGGTGCATAATGAAATATGAATTATACCAAGGTACGAAAAGGCCAAGTGTCTCTGAGCAAGCTTTACTAGACCATGTGGAATTTTTAAAACAAGATTTCTACCAAGTAGAAACGAAATGGCCACAGTTTCAGATATTATTTGATGAATTTGCACAGCTCAATAAAACGTTGTGTGCTGATGACACTGTATTAGTGTTGGAGCGTGCCTATTTTTATGGTGGTTTTACATTGTTTGCACCGATATTGGCAAACGCCCAAGTCGTTGCTGTTGATTGTGTTGTGTCAGAGGATGATAACCGCTTTGGCCAGCAGTTATCATGGCTTGAAGATGAGCGTTGCATTAAATGGCGGCCGGATCATGTTTCTTATATTAGTGACTTGAAATGCATTGAAACAGGTTCAATGACGCATGTATTGGTGCCCAATGTGATCCATCATGAGCGGGATCAAGCAGGATTATTTGCAGAAATTAACCGAGTGTTAAAGCCGGGTGGTCAATGCCTTATCTTTGAAGGGTTGGTTCGTGAGTTGCATCACATGCCTCAAGATTATTTGCGTTATACCCCTGGCGGGATTAGCGTGATGTTTGAAAACGCGGGTTTAACAACAACACAGACAAGACATGGGACGGGCGTATTTGATGTGTTAGCGTATGTATGGCAGCAAGCGCTAGAGTATTTTCCTGATGAGATACGTCAAGAAAAAATTGACTGGTTTTATAAAGAACATTATCCCTATTTACAAGCGTTAGATAAAAAATATCCAACCAATATTGCTAAGCCAGATAAGAGTTTTCCAATGAGTTATATTGTGTGGGCAGAAAAGGCTTAGAGCTAAAATGACTAATAAAAAAATTCGCATTGCAGTAGTGTTGGTTGATCGTGCCAATTATGGTCGCCTCAAGCCTGTGATGGTGGGTCTACGTGAGCACCCTGATGTTGATCTGCATGTTATCTGTGCGGGTACCATGCTCCTGGGGAAATATGGCAAGACCTTAAATGTATTGAAGCAAGACGGTTTTGACATTGCTGAACAGATCTACATGGAAGTGGAGGGGTCAGTACCAAGCACGATGGCAAAGTCAGTTGGTTTTGGTGTTATTGAGTTCACTGGAGTATTACAGCGTTTGCAGCCGGATTTTGTGGTTATGATTGGTGATCGATATGAAGCCATCAGTGCTGCAATCGCGACGGTGTATCAGAATTTATGTCTCATTCATTTTCAAGGTGGTGAAGTGACTGGGTCAATTGATGAGTTGACCCGTCATGCGATTACAAAATTAGCACACTATCATGTTCCTGCAACTCAAAGATCTTGTGATTATGTTTTAGCGATGGGAGAGGATCCTAAAAGTATTGTGCATATTGGTTGCCCAAGTGTTGACGTGATTAATGATGCTAGTAAAAATATTCCGGAAGAAGCACTACAAAGTTTATCTATGGGTGTCGGCCCTAGTATTGATTTTGATGAACCTTATTTAATGGTGATATTTCACCCTGTTACAACAGAAGTACATGATGCTGAGGAGCAAATGAAAGAGCTGCTTAGTGCCATTCATGAAACGGGGATACAAACTATTTTGTTATGGCCAAACATTGATGCAGGGTCAGATACTGTCGCACAAGAAATTCGCCGGTTTAGAGAGCAGTATCCCAAAGCGTTATTACATGCATACAAAAATTTTGAGCCAGAAGTATTCATTTCTGTGTTATCAAATGCAATTTGTGCAGTGGGTAATTCCTCAAGTTTTATTCGAGATGGTTCTGTCATCGGTGTACCCGTCGTTTTGGTTGGTTCTCGGCAAGATGGGCGTGAATGGGGGGAAGCTGTTACGCGTGTAGAACCTGTAAAAACAGAGATTATCGTTGCTATAGAAGCACAGGTTAAGGTTAAAAAATATCCAGCTAGCGAGCTGTATGGTAAGCCTGGCATTTCAAAAGAAATAGTGGGTAAATTGGTTGAATTAAAGCCTTATGCTCAAAAGAAACTTTATTATACGGCGGATTAAAGAGTCACTGTGTCATATAAAAATAAAAAAATACTGGCAGTTATCCCTGCTAGAGGTGGTAGTAAAGGAATTAAGCAAAAAAACATACAGCCGCTATCTGGCATACCATTAATTGGCCACGTGGGGATGCTTGTTCAGTCATTAAGCTGGTTGGATTACCATGTTTTATCATCGGATGATTTAGATATTATTCGTGTGGGTCAACAATATGACTTGAATGCCCCTTTTGTTCGTCCTGATTATCTATCTGGAGATAAAGCATCTTCTAGTGATGCTTGGCTTCATGCTTGGGATGAGAGTGAAAAAATAACCGGTGAACAGTTTGATTTATCTATTTTATTGGAACCTACGAGCCCAATGCGCTGTGAGGCTGATTTAATTGGAGCTATTGATTTGTTATTGGATGAGTCGCTCTCATCGGTTGTGACGGTAAGCCCGACACCTGCGCACTACACGCCGCATAAGACATTAGAGCTTAAGGGGAATCTACTGTCTTTTTATTTAGAAAATGGTGAGCAATATAGTATTAGGCAAAACATACCTGATTATTGCCACCGTAATGGTGTGTGTTATGTGGTGACTAGAGAGCAACTTTTTCAAAAAAAAGCAATTATTGGCAAGCAGTGTGGTGGTTATATGATAGAGCGCGACCTTGTTAATATTGATGAGCCAATTGATTTGGCTTTCGCTGAATTTTTAATGTCTAACGATTAAACTGTGTGAAATTGAAGGGTAAGTATGAATAGGGAACAGCAGTATGAGGCGAATAAAGCCTATATTGAAGCCGAAGGGTTAGATAAAATTATTCCTTTTTTTAGTCAGGATACATCTGCAACTGGGCAAACTCCAATTGCACCGCAAGCCGAAGAGCTGGTGAGATTACATAAGTTAATACGCTCACGTAAATGTTTTACCGCGATTGAATTTGGTGTTGGCTTTTCAACGGTGGTGATGGCTGATGCATTGTATAAAAATAAGCAAGACTGGGAAAACAAGGGGGAGACTAAAACGCTACGTAACCGATTTTTGTTCCAGTTATTTTCAGTGGATGCCAGTCAGCAATGGTTAGATACAGCACGATCGCGTGTTCCGGAGCATTTGTTGGCTCATTGTAATTTTCATTATAGTGATGTCAAAATCGGTCAACACCAAGGGCAATTATGTCATTACTATGAGACGTTACCAGATGTAATAGCCGATTTTATTTATTTAGATGGCCCTGCACCACAAGATGTTAAAGGCAATGTCAACGGATTAAGTTTTCAGTGTCATGAGCGAACGGTGATCTCTGCTGATTTGTTATTGATGGAAACTACATTTTTGCCTGGGACATTTATTATCATTGATGGTCGAACCAATAATGCTCGGTTTTTACAGCGTAACTTTACCCGAAATTACACCATGTTTTGGGATAGAGAGAATGATTTAACCACCTTCGAGCTGAATGAAGAGCGATTAGGGCCACACAATATATTGGGTACAGACGATTAGTCTAGGTTAAAACGATATGGACTGGATAAAGCGAGCGCACCGGTTTGGGTTATCATACCAAGCAATGGCCTTTATTATTGTTATGTCACTGATGACGACGTTCACCGAAATGTTTGGTGTGAGTGTTTTTCTGCCTATTTTTCAATATATGCGTTTAGAGGGTGATGTTTCAGCATTATTAAATGCTTCTGGGTTTTGGCAATATATCATCAATAGCTTTTCATGGCTGGGGCTTGCGGTATCTCTACAATATTTATTAGCCATTGCCTTTACCTTGTTTTTACTCCGGCAACTTTTTTCTTACGTTAGGATGATTTACATTTCGATGATTACACAGGGTGTGATTATGAACTTGCGTAAAAAAATGTTTGACCGTTATCTGAGTGCGAATATTGCTTATCATGACCGTATGCCTGTCGGTAACCTGGTGAATGTCATGACCACAGAGATCAATGCAGCAGTGATTGGGATTGCAGCACCTTTGGAGCTGCTTGTTTATCTTTTAATGGCTGTTGGGTATTTGACAATTTTATCCTTTTTATCCTGGGAAATGACGCTAGCATCATTAGTGGTGTTGGTTGTGACAGGGTTTGTACCCAAAATATGGGTGAAAAAAAGTGCGCTCGTTGGCCGGAAGTTGGTGGATGCTAATACGCAAATGTCGACCTTTCTGGTTGAGCGGTTAAAATCTCCTCGTCTTGTCCGTTTGTCAGGTACTGAAAAAGCGGAACAACAAGATTTTTCTGTATTAGTGAGCTCTCAAAAGCAGTTTACTGTTCGGGGGGTTGTGCTACAGGGGCGGACTGATGTAGTGATGGAGCCTGTGGTCATTGCGTTAAGTTTGGTGTTTTTATATGTAGCCTACAGTGTGTTGCATATGAATATTGAGGTGATCGGCCTTTACCTGTTGATTGCGTTGAGGTTAATGCCTGTGATAAAAGGCATTATCATGCAATGGCAAAAAACACAGCGCTTATTAGGCTCTATTGAGGCGGTGGAAGAGCGCCTCTTCACTATGCAGGCCGAAAAAGAAGTTAGTCTAGGTACCGTTGAAATGGCTGGCTTGAAAACGGGGTTAGCGCTGAAAAATATTCATTTTAGTTACCCTGAATCAGGCATGGAAGTATTACAGAATGTATCCCTCACTATCCCTGCTTGCCAGATGACAGCCATTGTTGGAGCTTCAGGCAGTGGTAAATCCACGCTCATTGACCTGTTGCCAGCATTAAGAACGCCACAAAAAGGGACTGTTCTAGTGGATAATACACCAATAGGTGATATTGATCTGAAGCAATTGCGGCAATCTATTGCGTACGCACCGCAAGGGCCACAAATTTTTAATGGGTCAATTGCACATCATATACGCTATGGAAAGCCTGACGCGAGTATTGATGAAATCAAATTAGCCGCTAAATTATCTGGAGCAGCAGATTTTATTGAGTCCTTACCTGGTGGCTATGATGCAATGGTGAGTGACGGTGCAGTTAATTTATCAGGTGGTCAGCGACAGCGTTTAGACCTTGCTCGAGCGCTAGTTAAACAGTCAGATATCTTAATTTTAGATGAGCCAACCAGTAACTTGGATGCTGAGTCAGAGCGAGCCTTTCATCAGGCGTTGAAGCGAATCCGCAGCGAAACTCAAGCGACAATTGTTATTGTGTCTCACCAGTTAGCCGGTGTGTGTGATGCTGAGCAGATTGTTGTGTTAAGTGCGGGTGCTGTTGAAGCTATCGGCACACACGATGAATTGCTGAAAGAAAGTGATTGGTACTCAAAGGCGTGGGCAGTGCAAAGTAATAGTGCCTAGGGCTTTTATTAGCACATTGTTTTAATTTTATAAATTGTTTTGAATGGTTGGTGTGAATCATGGATAACACAGGGAATAGTGAGCAGGCAGTGGTGTCTTGTTTGCGAATGAGTGCACGTCTGCCATGGCGGAAGCTATCGGATAATCATTGTGTTGTTTGGGGGGCTGGAGCTGAGCAAAGCTTAGTCCAAATACAGCAGTTGGTCAGTCAAATAAACTTACCCAGCAATAGTCAGAAACTGTATCAAGCTTTGCAAGCGGTGCCTGGGCATTTTGCCATTATTATTGAAGGTGATGGCTGGGTACTGGCCTGTGTTGATCGGGTCAGAAGTCACGTTATTGTTTATCAGCAGGAGAAAGATCAACTTCAGCTGAGTAATGATATTAAAGCCTTTGGTGTAGATGATGTTAATCGTGACTCACTGCTTGAGCTGCAAATGGCAAACTATGTTTCTGGTTCAAATACAATTTTCAAATCTGTTCAGCAGTTACAGCCAGGTGAGTGTTTGTTATGGGATAAACAAACTAAAAAAACGGTTGTTCATTGTTATCAACCCTATTTTTCCGAACAGTTATTGGCACATAACCGTGATGATTTGATGCAGCAGCAGATAGAGGTGACGGATCGAGTATTTCAGCGAGTAGTTGATCATGCTGACGGTCGAACGATTTGGATCCCTTTATCCGGGGGGTTAGACTCTCGCTTGGTTTTATGTCTTTTAAAGTCTAAGGGTTACGATAATATACGCACATTTTCTTATGGCCCACCTGGTAACTATGATGCAAAATGGGCGAAAATTGTCGCTGAAAAAGTGGGGGTTCCCTGGGCGTTTATTCCCTACAGCAATCGTATCGTCAATAAATATTTTTGGTCAGATAAGCGCAAAGACTATTGGCAATTTGCCAGTAATGGGTGCTCTATCCCATTTATGTCGGATGAAGTGGCCTTTGACTACATGATTCGGAATAAAATATTTAATGATCCAGAAGGCTCTGTTGTTGTAAATGGTCAGTCTGGTGATTTCATTTCTGGTGGCCATATATCAGGTTACCACTTGCAACCACTTGAAGCAGAGAAACTTTATGATATCAGTGTGATTATTGATGCCATTATTAAGAAACATTACTCGCTAAATAAAAAAGTATTATCCAAGACAAGTGATTGGTTAAGTGACCGCATCCATAATTCCCTGGGAATAAAAGGGGGGGAATATAGTGGTCAACATTTGATAAAATTGTACGAGCAATGGGAGTGTTCAGAGCGGCAAAGCCGCTATGTGGTGAATGGCCAGAGGTCTTATGATTATTATGGTATTGATTGGTCATTGCCTTTATGGGATTTAGAGATGTTTGAGTTTTGGAAGCAGGTGCCTTCAGAATTTAAATTTGATCAAAACCTGTATAAAGAATATCTTGTAAAACAGGATTTTATGGGAATGTTCAAAGATTTTAAATCGACCATGTGGAACTGGCAAGGTGCCGGCTTCATGGTTTTTCCAATTGCGAAGATGATTGGGCTGATTGCGGGTCAGTCTGCTAAAGCACAGTTTTATGAATTAACGAAATATTTTGGTAAGTATTCACACCATTATGCACCATTTGGTTTTTGGCATCATGCGAAAACAATGAAGTATTATAATGGTCCATTAGGGCGCTATCCTGAGTTATTGATTAGAGAGCAGCAGCTAGAGTAAAAACATGATATCAAAAATAAGAACAAAGCTTCGATATACTTTTATCCATAATATTTTTATCTTTTTTAGGTACACTCTGCATGATGTTTTAGTGATACGAATGTATCGCTCGATGTTGCGTGGTTATTATAAGAAAGCGTTGACGTACCCTTTTAAGTCATTAGTGAATCGAATAAAAGGCCGACCAAAAACAGTTGTGATAGATATTGTTTCGGTCTGTAATTTACGTTGCCCACTTTGCTCTGTACCGCCAGATATCGCTAGAGAAAGTACCCAGAAAAAACATATTGATATTGATGCTTACAAAAAAATTATTGACAGTTTGGCAGGGTTTGCGACCGATTTATCATTGGTGTATTCAGGTGAGCCTTTAATCCACCCTAAATTTGGCGACATTGTGGGTTACACACGTGAGCGATATTTTACCAACACCATTACTAATGCCACGTTAATGGATGATCGTAGGTTGAGTTATATTATTGATGGGTTAGATTATGTGCAAATTTCTTATGATGGTCATAGTAAAAAATCATTTGAAGCATACCGTATTGGTGCTGACTTCGATAAAGTGAAAGAAAATATCGAAAAAATGATGAAGGCGAGAAATGCGTCAAAAGTGAAACTACCCTTAGTCACCGCCACATTTTTAATTAACTCGTTTAATGAAACAGAAGTCGATGCAGCTCGTAGTTACCTAAAAGGCTTAGGGGTTGATCGTTTTTTTGCTAAGCCAATTAACTTAAATGTACACAGACGTAGTGATGGTAAAGGTGAGGAAGAGTTAGTTGAATGGTTGCCAATAGAAAATGAGGTGACTTTGTATGATAAAATTGATGAAGGGTTGGCTTTTAAAGATCAAAAAGCGCCTTGCTCTATCTGGAGAAGCCCTGTGATTCGCGGGGATGGTGAGGTGTTAATGTGTTGCCATGATCTGAATAATACCGTGAAAATTGGCAATGTAATTAAAGAGCCATTTACGAGGCTTTGGGATACGGAAGGGTATTTAGATATCCGGAATAAAGCGGCAGCACGCCAACATGCTATGTGCAAAATTTGTGGTAAGTAGTGATTGTTAAAATAGCGGTAACGATAAAACAAAGCATCAAGTTCTTAATTAAGCGTGCGCGCTCATATTATTATTTCGGTCATGTCCATGTAGGAGTGCATGGTAAAATTACCGTGGGTAACAAAGCTAATGTCAGAATCGGCAAAGGTTGCTCAGTGAATGCTGGTGTTTTAATTCAAGGTAACCATAGTATTGATATTGGGGATTTTGTTGTTCTATCATCAGCTGTGCAGTTGCTCGATGCAGGCCTTGATATGGATGCGTTAGTGGAGCAGAGTAAGCGCATTCATGTTGGCAAGCCTGTGTGTATTGGTGACCACTCCTGGGTTGCTGCAAGTGCCATTATTTTACCTGGCGTAACGCTAGGTAAAAATACACTCGTCGCTGCAGGCAGTGTTGTGACTAAAACATTTAAAGATAATGCAGTGATTGCGGGTAACCCCGCACGGCTTATTCGTTACCGAAATACGCCGGTACAATAGATTTTACACGTGGAACAGATACCAGGTATTGAGTTGATGTTAGATGATTAAAACTTTGCATGTTGACGTTGAAGGCGGATGGGGTGGTTCTTCACGTAGTCTGTACGAGTTGGTTTCAAACATTGATAAAAATAAAGTTCAGCCACATATTATTTGTCGAAAAACAGGCCCAATTCAAGCTAGATATCATGAGTTTGGCATTAGCACGCTCATTGAAAGTCGCTTGTACTCTTTTGTTCCTCGTAGAAAAAATAGCTGGAAAATTTTTATCGCATCTTTTATCCAGCTGTTAAAATTTCCTGCAGGGTATCGAATCGTTAAAAAATACATTCAGAAGAACAATATTCAGCTTGTGCATATCAATTATGATGGCCTATTTTTATTGGGTTATTTCATTAAAAAGCGCTTTAACATTCCTGTCATTATTCATATTAGGACACAGCTGCCTAATAACCTTTATGCTAAAGTCATGGTGCGCTTCATTTGTAGGTTTGCAGCGCATATATTTTTTATATCCGATAATGAGCGAGAAGCTTTCATGGCTCATGCAAAAGAGGATATGGAGAACACGAGTATTCTATGGAATATTTCAAGTGCGAAGCCGAAAGAGCTGGCTTTTGATCAACGCCAGTCGATTGTCTACTTTGGAAATATAGACTCTGTTAAAGGGGTTGATCGGTTGTTTGATTTAGCCGAAGCGTTACGCGATCTTGATGTGAACAATATTAAAATAGAGGTGTATGGTGCCGCTAGAAACAGTGCTGAATTTGTTGCCTCGTTAGAGGGGAGAGCTAAATCGTTAGGTCTTAAGAATATTCAGTTGATGGGGCATACTGCGAACCCTGAGGAAATACTCGCGACTGCCTTTTTGCTTTGCAGGCCTTCTCGCTGGAATGATCCTTGGGGAAGAGATGTGATTGAGGCGACCTGTGCTGGTATTCCCTGTTTGGTGACTGGGGAGTATGAAGGTGTCATTGAGCATGGTAAAAATGGTTATTTAATGCCTGAGTTTGATGCCGCAGGTGGGGCGCAGTATGTGAAGTCGTTAGTAGATGACCCTAGTTTGTGGCAAGGCATGCGTGAGTTTGCGTTGGCAAAAGCAGATAGAACGTTTAGAGGTGAGTCACAAGCGAAAAAAGTCGGAGAAATTGTTGAGCATCTTGTTGCAGGGTGAATTTTTAGAGGGGGAGGTATGATTTTATTTGTACTGCCTGTTCTTTCTGGTGGGGGGGCTGAGCGCGTCACTTTAAACTTATTGAGTGAATGCCACCGGCAAGGTATTAAAGCAGAGCTACTTGTTTTTGACTTGTCCGGCCCTTTGTTGCCTCTCATTCCAGATGGGGTTGTTGTCCACAACCTAAAAACAATCTCTTTAAGGCGTTCGATTGTAAAGCTGGTTCAATGTATTAGAAAAATACGCCCTCAACTTGTATTTTCGACCTTAGGGTATGTCAATGTTGCCCTATTGGCAGTGCGAGTGTTCTTACCCAAGTATGTGAAAATATGGATAAGAGAAGCAAATTTACCGTCGATTAGTTTGAAAAATAACCGCTATTCAATGCTGATGACTGCGTTATATCGTCGTTACTATCGGCAGGCTGATATATTGATTTGTACGTCGAAAAGAATGCAACATGAGTTTGAAACAGATTTTAAGGTGCAAGTTAAAAACATTAAAATTCTCCCAAACCCAGTGAATGTTGACAAAATTGAAGCTTTAAAAACGCCTGTTGTACGTGAGCAAGGGGAGGGCGTACGGTTTATTGCTGTTGGTCGCCTGACCTACCAAAAAGGCTTTGATCGGCTATTAGATTGGTTTGCTCAAATGGATGAAAAGGCACATTTAACCATTATTGGCTCTGGTGGACTAGAAACCAGTTTAAAGCGACAAGCAGAAGTGCTTCAGGTCGACCGTAGAGTAAAGTGGGTCAGTTTTACAACCAATCCCTGGCCATATTATGCGGGTGCAGATGCCTTATTGTTATCTTCTCGCTGGGAAGGTATGCCAAATACCGTGTTGGAAACACTCGTTTGTGGTACAAAAGTGATTGCAACAGCTGAATCGGGTGGCGTTAAGGAGTTAGGTGTTGATCCTAGCTTATTAGCTATCGTGTCTGCTGGGGATGAATTTTTATCAGCAATGAGCCAAGTAATAGAGAGCACTGGTAATAATAAAGTGAATGTTTTACCTAGTCGATATTGGTTAGAAAATGTGAGTTCGACCTTTATTGATTGGTTACCACGTGAGAATTAAATGCGGATGCAAATAAATATTTTACACATCATTACTGATTTAGACACCGGTGGTGCCGAGATGATGCTGTATAAATTATTAGCAGAATCAGCTGGCAAGCCTGTGAATCAATTGGTTATCTCTCTTATGGGAGAGGGGCCTGTTCAAGCAAAAATTGAAGCATTAGGTATAGAGGTTAAAAACTTAGAGTTGCGCCAGGGGCAAACACCTAAGTTACGTTCCTTTAAATTATTACGTCAAATGATTAAACAGTTTCAACCGAATGTCATTCAAGGTTGGATGTATCATGGCAATTTAGCGGCCAGTATGGGCGTTATGTTTTTAGGCGTGAAAGCCAAAGTTGTCTGGAATATACGGCAAACACTGTATGATTTCGTAAATGAGAAGTCTAAAACGCGCTTGATTATTCGGCTGTCTGCATGGCTCTCAAAAAGGCCAGATTGTATATTATATAACTCCTCTTTAAGTCGGCAGCAACATGAAGGCATTGGTTTCTCATCAGTTAAAAGCCAGGTGATTGCCAATGGGTTTGATACTCAGAAGTTTCAGTCTGAAACGGATAAAAGTACGAGAAATTTGCGCTCGCAATTAGGGGTAGCAGAGGATGTGTGTGTCGTCATACATGTTTCACGCGCTCACCCAATGAAAGACCATATCACACTGATTGCAGCTGCAAATACGCTAGTAAAACAGTGTGATGTTCATTTTGTTCTGATTGGTAGGGGGGTCTCTGAGGATAATCCTGAAATTGCCAATTTGGTTGATCTAGAGAATAAAGCGAACATCCATCTGCTAGGTGAGCGAGCAGATATAGCACAATTACTGCCGGAAAGTGATATCGCAGTACAGTCATCTGCATGGGGAGAAGGCTTTCCTAATGCCATTGGTGAAGCGATGTCGTGTGGTTTGCCTTGTGTGGTGACGGATGTTGGTGACTCCGCAATGCTAGTCGGCGATATCGGTAAAGTTGTTCCTGCTTCAAGCCCAACAAAAATGGTAGAGGCCTTATCACAGTTTATTCAGATGTCAGTGGGTGAACGGTCTGAGGTTGGTCAACAATCAAGGCAGCGAATTATTGATTGTTTTACGATTGAAAAGATTAGTCAAGAATATCATGCGCTTTATCAGCAGCTTGTGAAAGACTGAACGGAGTTTGTATGTGTGGTATTTCGGGCGTTTACCAGCCAGGTCAGCAACAACTTGCATTAAAGCCGATATTGACCGAAATGGGCAGTCGGCTCTCACATCGAGGACCCGATGATCAGGGAATTTGGGTTGATAGTCGTAATCAAATTGGTTTTTGCCACAGGCGACTCTCTATAGTTGACTTATCTAGTCATGGCCACCAACCGATGCACTCTGCAAGTCAGCGTTATTGTATCGCCTATAATGGTGAAATATATAATCATGTTAGTCTTCGTGTGCAGCTTGATAAAGCGGGTTATTCTTTTAAAGGTCACTCTGATACCGAAGTATTACTAGCTGCCATTGAATGCTGGGGCTTAAAGAATACATTGCAAAAGATATCGGGCATGTTTGCTTTTGCACTGTGGGACAAGCAAGAAGAAAAACTGTGCCTGGTTCGTGATCGAATGGGTGAAAAACCGCTTTATTATGGTTGGTTAAAAGGTGCCTTTGTTTTTGCATCGGAATTGAGCGCTTTAAAATCTCACCCAAATTGGAATGCTCAAATTCGTCGGCAATCCATCTCTGATTTATTGCGTTATAACTATATCCCTGCCCCTCAATCTATTTATGACGGTATTTACAAGTTATTACCAGGGCATAGTGTTGACATTCACCCAGATCAACGCTGCGAGCCTAAGCCGTGGTGGTCTCTATTAGAATGTGATAGTAGCCCTTTAAAGGGAGATGTTAGTGATTCTGTTGAATTGCTTGATCAAACCATGCAGCAGGTCATCTCAGAAATGCAGGTTGCAGATGTGCCTTTAGGTGCATTTTTATCGGGCGGGGTTGACTCATCTACTGTGGTGAGTGTGATGCAGGCCGTGTCAGGTTCACCGGTTAAAACCTTTACCATCGGTTATGATAATGCCGATTATGATGAGTCCGCGCAAGCTCGTGCTATTGCCAAGCATTTAGGCACAGAGCATCATGAGTGGATTGTTACTGCAAAAGATGCGCTGGCCGTTATTCCTAATTTGCCGAATATTTATAGTGAGCCATTTGCAGATGCCTCTCAGGTGCCAACGTGTTTGGTTTCTCAATTAGCAAAACAGCATGTCACAGTGGCACTCTCAGGTGATGGAGGTGATGAATTATTTGGTGGCTATAATCGCCACTTATGGGCGCCAAAATTTGATCATAAAATGCAACTGATTCCTTTGCTGCTTCGCAGGTTAGCTGCAAGCAGTTTACAGTTGTTTTCACCAAGGCAATGGGATTCAGCGTTTGCTATTTTGCGCCAAAAAACACGTCAACCAGGTGAAAAGCTGCATAAAATAGCGCGTATATTAACGGCAGGGAATCAGCAGCAGCTGTATGAGTTATTGGTTAGCGCTTGGCAAGCGCCAGTGCCTGTGATCGGGCAGGCTCAGTGGCAAGATGATGGGTTGTACCAGCCTGTTTGGGGGCAAGATTTATCTTATGCTGAAAAGATGATGTTGCTTGATAGTTTGACCTATTTGCCTGACGATATTTTGGTTAAAGTAGACCGTGCCGCCATGAGTTATGGGTTGGAAACGCGGGTGCCTATGCTGGATCATCGCTTGGTTGCATTGTCTCGACAAATTCCTATGTCGCACAAAGTTTGTAAAGGGCAAGGGAAGTGGGTTTTAAAGCAAGTTATGCAGCGTTATTTACCCTCTTCATTGTGCCAGCAGCCTAAGAGTGGTTTTGGAATACCCATTCATGAATGGCTTCGAGGTGAGCTGCGTGAATGGGCAGAGTCGTTGTTGTCGACATCTAGGCTATCAGAGCAAGGGTATTTTGATGCAGATGTGATCACAAAATTATGGAAAGTACATCTGTCTGGGCAAGCAAACAAACAGTATCAACTATGGAGTGTGCTGATGTTTCAAGCATGGCTTGAGTCTGAGGAGGGGGGCACGTGATTAAGCAATTGGTGTATGGTTTGGCAACCAACTTACCTTGGGTGCAAGGGTTGCGTAATCAATCTTTAGGTGGCAGTGTGTCTGCTCGGTATTGCTACTCCGTTTGGTTGCGCCATATCGTGATGGCGAATTTACAAGGTTTGAATACACAGCCTCGTATTGTTGCGGAGCTTGGTCCTGGCCTTTCTTTAGGAATGGGGCTAGCGGCATTGATCAGTGGTAGTGAGAAATATCTCGCATTTGATGTGGTGGACTATTCTGATTTGTCACTTAACTTAAGTGTGTTTGATGAGCTAGTGGTATTATTTAAAGAGAGAGCGCCAATACCTGATGCGGCTGAATTTTCTAGGGTAAAACCCTTTTTGAAAGATTATCAGTTTCCAAGCCATATATATGGTGATGCTGGTTTAGAGTTGGCATTGGCACCTGAGCGACTGGAAAAAATTCGCCAAGCATTGCAAGGGAATGATCCTGAGCAATTGATTGTGTATAAAGTGCCTTGGTATGAAGCAAACCTCATCGAAGAAAACTCAGTAGATATGATTTTTTCTCAGGCCGTCTTAGAGCATGTCGATGATTTGGATAATACATATCCATCAATGACTGCATGGCTAAAACCTGGTGCTTTTATGTCTCACCAAATTGATTTTAAGTGCCATGGTACCGCAACAACCTGGAACGGGCACTGGCGTCATTCAAATATTGTGTGGTCACTTATCCGAGGTAAGAGGCCTTATTTATTGAATCGTGCACCAAAATCAACCCATATTACGCTTATGAAAAAAAATGGGTTAACCGTTTTACAAGAAGATAATGTAGAAATGCCATCGACTTTTAAACAAAATAAATTGGCCAAACGGTTTAGAGAGATGAGTGATGAAGATTTAACTTGTAGTGGTGTTTTTGTGATTGCTCAAAAGTAATGAATTTAAACGCTTTTTCAGGTTGTTATTATGCTGTTTTATAGTTACGAATTCATATTGGCCTTCTTGCCAGTCACCTTTTTCGTCTATTTCTACCTTAACCAAAAGAAGAAAACTCAAGCGGCACAAGCATTTTTATTGTGTGCCTCATTATTTTTTTATGCTTGGTGGAGTGTTTGGTATCTGCCGATTATTCTTTTATCGATTGGGTTTAATTTTTCACTGGGAAAAATGCTATTTAGGCAGCCGTCACGGTGGCTACTGTTGGTTGGGGTCTTTGCGAATTTAGGGCTGCTTGGATATTTTAAATACGCGGATTTCCTGATTGGTAATATCAATAGCTTGTTTGAAACTGAGATGCCGTTGCTATCATTAGCGCTGCCATTAGCCATTAGTTTTTTTACCTTCCAACAAATTGCCTACCTTGTTGATAGTTATTATCGCAAAACACAAGATGACCAATTCGTAAAATATGCGGTATTCGTGACATTCTTTCCTCAGTTAATTGCAGGCCCTATTGTTCATCATGAACAAATGATGCCCCAGTTTCACCGGCTTAAAAATAAGATAAAATCTGTACGTAATATTGCATTGGGCCTGTTTATATTCTCAATTGGCTTATTTAAAAAATTGGTGATTGCAGATACGTTTGCGGTGTGGGCAAATGCCGGTTTTAACCAAGTAGATCAATTGCACTTTGTGGCCGCCTGGATTGCCAGTCTTAGTTATTCATTTCAGTTGTATTTTGATTTTAGTGGTTATGCCGATATGGCGATTGGGCTGGCCTTACTGTTTAATATTCGTTTGCCCATCAATTTCAATTCACCTTATAAAGCCCTTGATATTCAGGCATTTTGGCGGCGTTGGCACATGACATTAAGCCGTTTTCTACGTGACTATATTTACATTCCCTTGGGTGGAAATCGCAAAGGAGAATGGCTGCTTGCGGTTAATTTATTTGTCACCTTCTTGATTGGTGGGTTATGGCATGGTGCGGGTTGGCAATTTTTTATGTGGGGGGCGATGCATGGGGCTGCCATTGTGTTGTTTAGGTTTTGGGCTAAGTTGCACATTGAGTTGCCTGATTGGTTTGCATGGTTTATCACCTTTATGTTTGTCAATATTGCCTGGATATTTTTTAGAGCAGATTCATTTAATGATGCAGTAGTGATGCTTGAAATCATGTTTCAACCAGAGCTGACAGGTATGTTTAATGTATTGTCTATCGTTGCAATTGTGGTTGGGTTTGGCATTGTGCGTTTGAGGAATTCTAATCAGATGATGGCACAACTGCGGGTTAATATGCTGACACCCGTGTTAATTGGGATTATTATGACGGTATCACTATTGGTCATGGACTTAAGAAAAACCAGTGAGTTTTTATATTTTCAATTCTAAGTTATCAGAAAAAACATTTTGGCTTTTGATGGCACTGACGATACTCGCCTGTCATTTGGTGTTGAATACAGTCTTGTCTGTTTATTTAAGTAAGCGTACAACGCAAGATACGTTTGTTGAAGAGAAGTCTTCAAAAATACAGCACTTAGCAATGCAGCCGAATAGCCATCGTTTAGACAGCGTCTTTATTGGTGACTCAACGACGGTATATCATATCAGCCAGGCTGAAATGAAAAAGGCCGGTTTATCGACTTATAACCTCGGTATCTCTGGCAATTCAATATTGGATTATCCTTATTTGTTGAGCGCGGTGTATCCCTTAAAGCCTCGTTCGGTTGTTATTAATATTTCCATTGCAGAGTTTTTCAGTCGTGTTGAAGAGAGTCAAACGCTTAATCTCGTCGATTTACTTTTCTTTCGTGAGTTTTTTAGCACCTCTGAGCTGGTGACTGTCGGTAAGCAGGTGCTAACGAATACGGTGCATTTCTATCGCTTACGTGAAGCAATTTATTCAACTTTGGTCAATCGTTATCGGCAATTTAATAGAGTGAGTACCGTTGTTGCAAGTGGTCACGAGGCCGCGCCTGTTGTATTAACAGCAGATTGTATGATCTTCAATAAAAAAATATTTCAACATGCACAATCTGGTATGTGCGCCAATGGTGATGGTGTGATGTATGGTCAATATCACTTTAAAAAAATTGAGCAGTGGTCATTCGATAAATTAAATGCTGAGTATGTTGCCATCTTGAATAAACTGATCACCGAGATTGAGGCTAACGGGGTGATGGCCATTGTTGTATTGCAACCAGTTAATTTTGGCCAAAAACGGGATGCTGCGATCGTTAAAAAAATTACCGATCAGTTGCAGGGGCGGCGGG
>JABHGC010000130.1 GCA_018672285.1 Methylococcales bacterium | reverse complement strand
GTTCACTTTGAATCTCATTGGCAAGGTCTTGTAGCTGAGGTAGCTCAGCTTGACCATATTTTACTTCACGGCCAGCCAGCGAAACAGACACAACACGCTTTCCTTCAGCGAGATATAATATGGCTCGTTTCACCTTGTTTAAGTCACGTTCTGTGTACATACAGCCCCCTATAATTCAAATTCAATAAAATAGAAATACATCTAAATATAGATTCAATTCTTCCTACAAGATCAATGTTCCAGTTGACTTTTGATCAACTTGAAGCGTTCATGTACTCACTAAAACAGACGTAAGGAGTAAAAAACATGAATCAAAATACACAGGCCCTACAAGAATTTATAACGTTTAAAGGCGAATTCGATAGCTTACTAGGTCGACTCACAACACTAAGCGACAATCACTTTGGCATCTCGCCCGATAATATCAACTGGGCCAATGTTGGTGACTTGAATTACTACATCAAAGAGCTACAAAAGATATCAGACCGTGCTTTTAGTGAAGGCGAACACGCTAAATAATCTCACCTGACAAGGAAATAACGATGATCACACTCAGTAAAACTCAAGAAAAAATACTAAAAGACACCATAGAGTCTGGTTCAGATCTTATCCAAAAGCCCACAAACCTATACGGTAATGCACTGGATACTGTCTTACACTCTATGCTAGGAAAGGGGCTTATTCTAAAAACTGAAAACGACTACATCATTACCGACATAGCACGACAAACAATTAAATGCCCACAGCTAAAAGGCCCACCGATCAATACCATAACTAATGAACCAACCATCTGTTTTAAACCAAAGTCACAGCTCCCACCTGAAACAGAAAGAACGACTAAAAAACCACGTAAAGGCACCAAACAAGCGCTACTGGTAAACCTATTAAAGCAACCACAAGGCACAACCATGGATGAAATGGTCAAAGTCACTATGTGGCAAAAGCACACCGTCAGGGGGACATTAAGCCATGCCATTAAAAAGCGGCTGGGTTATTTGATTGAATCGGCCAAGAATGCTGACAATGTTCGTATTTACCGTATTATTGAAGCTTGATTGACTTGCTTCACTTCCTTATTGAAGCGTTAATGGTCTCATTGAAACAGCAATAAGGAGCAACACATGTCAACACACTCAATAATCGCCTTAGAACAAGATAACGGAAGTATTATCTCCATTTACTGCCATTTTGACGGGTATGAATCGGGCGTAGGTAAAATTCTAAAAAATGACTATACCGAACTTAAAGACATACAAAATCTCATCTCGCTAGGAAATTTATCCTCCTTAGATGGTCAGCCAGTTGCTTACCATCGTGATCGTGGTGAGCCATGGGCAAAAAATAAGCCAGTGCATTTTAAAAACATTAACAACCTGATGAATCAATGCGACAGAGAGGCATACACTTATGTCTGGGCCGAAGGAACATGGCAAACCTTTAGATAAATAAGGGGCGAGATTGACTTGCTTCACTTCCTTATTGAAGCGTTAATGGTGCTACACCAAACAGCGCTAAGGAGCACGCATAATGATCGAATACAAATATGACATCCAGATTGATCAAATCGAACCTAAAAAATTAATCGACAATCAGCAAGAACAACTTATCGGTGTTTTTGAACGGCTAATTGCACAAACCTCAGAGATGAATGCGAAGCAATCTTGTTTTAATACCGATGATATTGTATTTGCTGACTCTGATATCAATAATTTTCAACTAAACATTTGGATGCATGAGGATTCAACAGAAAATGCTGAAACTTGGTGCGGTAATTTTGTAAAAGACGATCAGGAACTTTATGTTATGGCGGCCTTAGCAAAGGTATAAAGAGGCCGCCTTTTTCTCAGTAATCAAAAGAACCTGGACCACCTAAAACATCAGCCATCCACGGGCTGGTAACCACTCGTTTCTTGGGGTTCATTCTTTTCATGACTTTTTTGCGATTTATCTCATACTCCCTCTGGTGATCGGTTAAGGCTTCTGTTTCTAAATATTCTCGGTGTTTTTCAAAATTTGGACGAAGCAGTTCTAACCCTGCCATGGCGTATACTCTGCAATCCAACACCTCATTGCGGTGCCCTGGTGTCAGTTCCCACACTTGCTTCGGCAGTCCCTTTGCTGTTTTGGTAACAAGCTTTTCAGCTGTTAGCTGTTCAAAAAATTGCTCAGTGTAAGGTGGCTCATGGTTAGGGAAGTGACAGTAGCCTGCACCTTGTTCAGTTTTTAATAACCGAGAGTACAGAACCTCCTTAGCCGTATCGACTCCAATAGTGAACAATGGAACTGGGCGTGCTTCGCGGCCTGTTCGCTTTTGAGAGGGAGATGATGCAATAGGTCGCCCCATGCCGCCAACTCCCTTAATCGCAAATACACGCCGGCGTGTGCGAGGTTTACAAAAGGCATACACCTGTTGAGTGTGGTGGCCACCTGAATCAATGCAAGCGCATTCAATTTTTAGCCTGTGGCCGGTTTCGTGTTTCCACTCCTTTGTCAGCCACTCTTCTAGCTGGTGCCAAACATCAGGTTGATCAGGATCACCCCAGAAGATTTGATAGTCGATTGACCAAGACTCTTTTTGCTCATTCCAACCAACAGCTTCGGCTTCTAGCCTATCACCCTGAACATCAACACCTGCGGTAATGACAATCGCTTCATTAGGCACTTCGGCTTTGTATTCTTCTCGACGGTAGTAAAGCATATTGCTATCGACTTGGGTGCCGGGTTGGTCCCACGTTTCACCTAAAGCCGTATTGACCCATGTTTTCAGCAGTGCAGATTCTTCCTTAGCAACTAAGTATTCCTCAACACATTTAGACCATGGATACCATTCAGACGGGCTGTATAAACCGCTTAAATGAAATCCAACTGTTTTTGCTTCTGGCACAGAGGCAACCCACTCGCCTTTTTGCAGCATAGTATTTTTATGGTGCTCTTCTATTTCGCCGTCACAGTGTTGGCAAACACAATGCGCGGTTTCAGGGTCATTATTATGCCAACGTATCTTTGACCATGTGATGGTCTGCTTAGTACCGCAATGAGGGCACGGCACATGGTAATACCGCTTATCGGTTTCTTCAAAGGCACGTTCAATTCGGCTCAAGCCCTTAATGGTCGGCGTTGAGATCATGAATATTTTGCGTTTCTGGCTGAAGGTTTGAGTACGTTTAATGGCAAGGTTAATGGGGTCGCCTTCACTGTCTACGTCTAGTGGATAGCCATCGACCTCATCTAAAAACAGGTATCGTGCGGGCATTGAACGTAAACCAACCGCTGAGTTAGCGCCTGTCATCACCAATGTACCACCAGGAAATTCTTTGGATAAAATGGTATTTCCTGAGTCTTTTGATCTGGGCTCATGAACACGTTCTTGAATAACCGGTGTGTCTTCAATCATGGTAGCGATACGCTGTTTAGAAACACGCTTTACAGTTTCAACCGTTGGCATGACATATAACATAGGCCCCGGCACATGATGGATCACATAACCCAGCCAATTGTTACCAGCCTCAGAAAGGCCTAATTGCGCTCCTTTCATTACCACAACCTGCTGAATAGGTGACGATGCTGAAAGGCTATCCATAATTTCACGCAAGTAAGGTGTGCGTTTGGTATCCCATGGTCCCGGAAAAGCAGATGCCTTGGTCGATAACATTCGGTGTTTATCTGCCCACTCAGACACTGTTAATTCAGGATCAGGTTTCATCGCTTTGGCAAAATGAAAAAATACACCTTGCTGTCTATAGCGAGCAGCGGTGTAGTGCTTGGAAAAGTGGGCTACTTCTGGGCGATATGTTTGAACGAAAGAGTTTGCTTCCTCATCAATTTCAAATTCATCAAGTAAACTTTCTTCAATAAGGTCAAATAATGCCTGTATCTGTTCAACAACATCGACAATACCTGAAAGACCTTTTTCTTTGTTTTGGAACTGAATCTCACTACCTTTAGCCTTTAACGTTTCATTAACTGCTTTTAGTGATTGCAAATCTTGGTTATTCATCGTCATTGTCCTCGTCTTCTTCAAGTGTCTGGTCAGATAATTTATTGGCTGATCGGTAAACTTGTTTGATCATGCGTTTTTTTGTTTCACTAAATAATTTCTGTAAATCGGCTTTTATCTCTATGATCGCTTGAGGCCTATTCTCAGCTTGTGCATAAGCGGCATCATGCCGATCAAGAATGGCAAAAATTGCATCGCGCATGATGTGTCCATTATCGAAAGCGATTTTATGTAGGTCTGCTTTTGGCAGCCATTTGCCTTGGCTGATTTCAATTTTCAACCTGCGAAGCCGAGTATCATTAAACAGGCGAGCCGCTTGAGCATTTTCATATCGCTCATTGGCTTCTGTGTTTTGCTTTCGGTTTTTGGGGTGTAAAGGGTCAGCAGATTGGTCAATTTCTTGATCAGCTTTAGCTGGGTCAATTTTACCGTTGGTTAACGTGATACGGCCTTGCAATACAAGTTGTGAAATATATTGCTTTGAACGCCCTTTGTGCCGAGCATATTCCGATTGAGTCATTAAATTATTCATTGATTATCCTAAGAAAAAACACGAAAAAACGTCTAGCTACTCAGGGGTAGATTGACGCTAAAATATTCTAGTAATATGTTGAAATAGCTGAAGAAACACCTGAAAAGTCAAGTGGTCAAGCTACTGAAAAAAACGTAGTGTCTAGCCCTGTCAGGGGGTCTGCGATTCCCACTTTATATTTTTCCAGCCGGAGTACCTTTTTTATCATATAAATCAATAGCATATATAAATCTAAAAACAAGGCCATGGAATACAGGATAATGCAACATCAAAACAACCTATTTTAACAGCTAAATAACCATTCAGAACAGAATTAAAATACATAATACCAATTATTGTTTTAACGCTTTATTTTCTATTATTAATCACATATAAAGTCTCTAAATATTACCGCTAGCAAACTCAAACTCATGCCGGAAAAGTGTTAACATCTTCTCCTGTGCTTTAGTAGAAGCCTCATCCATATAATCCTGTGTCACCTCAATAACAGCAGGGCCAAACATCTGCCTGATGGGATAGCCTCGCTTTAACTCTTCCCGTTGAAACAGTTGGTTCTTACCATTAACACTGGCCTCAAAGGTGCGCTCCAATCGTTGCCGACCTTTGTCTTTATTCACCCGAATACTATGACCACGCTTTAACTCACGCGGCTTATAATCAATCAACGGCACCGCGATGCGTCTAACTTTGATCTCAGCTGCAAGGTTAGATGCTGTTGCTCTACGAATAGAGAAAGGCTCACGAATTTGATTGCGATTCAGCGGTAACATACCCGCCGTTTCTCGTATGAGGTGGTTACTGGTTTGGGTTGCGACCTTATTGATGGTACGACGCAATGCCAGTTGAGCGATTTTTTCATTCTCTTCAAGGGCTGCTTGTATTTCATCAAACCCCTCATCGGTTATTTCAATGTTCATTGTTGTACCTCTTTGTGGTGCTGGTACTAAAACGGCATAAAAGAACGAATAAAGGATGCAGGGCGTGTCACCTGTTTAATATCACGCTCCATACTTTGAACTGATATCGCCATGACATGAGTGTTAATCCCCATGGTTTTGACACTGCGACTCATACCTTCAACAGTATTATTCATGCTGCCAACATGTTCTGTCATAACCCCTGTATTCTCAGTCATTATCCGAACATTCCGGTCCATAGAATGAACATCACC
>JABHGC010000147.1 GCA_018672285.1 Methylococcales bacterium | reverse complement strand
GATTCAGGTGTTTATAGGTCATATTGGCCTCTGTAATGTGTTTGGTAGCTTATTACTTTACACCTGAGTCTTACTTTACTCTATAGGTGTTTTTATTTAGCTACGACCAGAGGTCATGCACTTATCATACGAATTCAGGTCCGCGCCAAAACAGTGTGCTTTAGGAAATGCCTTGCCAACTCGTTCTGCCTCTTGATGTACCGCAGCCAATATTACATCAGCTTGTGGGTGTTGCTGAATGTCCCCTCGTAAATTACCTAAGTGCAAGTTACTCATGGGCGTTTTACTGCATCGCGCTACAGTATGTTGAGCCTGTCCTGCAATAACAACCACTCTAAAATCAAACCCGCCCTCGCTGAGTGAAGGTTTGGGAACCCACCGCTCAACATAACCTTCTTCTGCCATAATCGCTGAATACAAATAGGCAACATCACCAAAATTGGAATAGGTTTTCACTTTTAATGAGTTATACAGCGGCTCTCCACGCCGGCCACCCATAGACAACGTCGTTCTGGCAATTAACTGTTGGCTATTCGGCTTGAGCCGTAATGCCATCACACCTGATGCAGAGGAGCCGAAGCGTGCTTTTACAAAAACCTGACATATTTTTTTGGCTCTCAACTGCACTTCAAACTGTTTAAAATCGACACAATGGTTGATAAGCTCTGGAATATTAGCCCCTTTATTCTGCAATATTTGTTGGCAATCGTGTTTATCCATGAACTGCATTATCACTTCAGGGTGGTTCAGGTAGTGAACCGTTGCCTCTTTTTCACGAGCGTAACCGGTAAAAAACAGCTCAATCTTGTGCAGCACATCACTAAACCCGAGAAACCACTCTTTCAGGTAGCGAAACAGCCCTTTATCATAGGGCAAATTAGCCGCGCATTGAGGGGTTAACCGCTCAGAAAAGGATTGAACACCTAATTGTATAAGCCGCTTCTCAACCAAAAATGACTCCCCTGGGGACTCAATTTTAATATTAATGTGGCTTGCCGTGGTAGATTTAAGCGCTGACTCAAGCACCTCTCTTACAGAAGCCCCCTCTAATAGCGCGTCATAACTCACCAAAATAGGCTGCACAGCGTATTGGGCAAACAACGCCTGAGAAAACAAGTGTTGCCGGCGGTTTTCAGGGTTACAAATCAACACCCAAACAGGCGCTTTCATATAACCATTTACTCAGAAACAGACACATAGCGATATTCATCATCTTCATCGCCATCGGGGATTTTTTGCTCTTGCACTTTCACCGTTTTTGCGAGATCTGAGAGTTTCATGCTCATGGCATCGCTCAGATAATTCTCGGATACATCTAAGACATCTAGCCCTTCTGTTTTAGATTTATCGGCTAATAACGCTTCAGCACCATCATCTGTCATTAAACCCATTGACAAATCCAAGACTGATAATTGCGACATTAGGTCACTACTAATCACTTGTACCGTAATATCGTCCTGTATTTCACTATTTTTAAGAGACAAGTGTTTCAACTGAGGAAATTTCTCAGCAGAAAGTAATGGTTGAACATCTTTAATCGAACCATTCCATCCATAGTTTTCATCTCCTAACCACAACTCTAAGTGCTCCAGCTCTGGCCATTGAGCATCTGCAATTTGTTGTAGCACTTCCGCTGCCAGACCACCAGTTTCAACGATCAAGGTCTTCAAACTGGCACCTTGAATATCTCCAAAGCTCAAACCTTCAGCACCCCTGATTTGGAGGTGTGTTAATTTGGGGTACGCTGCCCACAAGGCGCTGTAATCGCCCTGTTGAATCCATGAAATCTCATTGTCTTCCATCGTCATTTCTGCAAAAAATATTGCGGTAAGACTTGTAAATTGGCTATTATTTTTCACCAAAAAATCAATAAATGGCTGAATACTCTCTTCATAGGCTTCTTGCCAAACACCAATAATTAATGCTCTGATTTGCCCTGATTTGTCATCATTAGCCAGTGCATTCAGTACCGCCAACATTTCCAGACCGTCTTCGGCATCGTCGTACCCCACCTCTAACCGGATCGCTAAGTTGGAATTTTGAATGCCTTTTTTGTGGTCAAATGCTTCAATATTTAAACCGTAAAACGTTTTAATATAATCGTAAATTGCCATTGTACTGTCCTTGTCGTTTCATCTGATTATGCTAATACTCTTTCACAAATACAAGCACCGCTATAAACAGACGGACCGAGGCTATCAGCTCAGCACCAAAGCATGTGTTAACGTCTATTTCATTCAAATCAAGCCTCACAGTGACAGCAAGCCCACTTTGAAAACCCAAATAGCCGGCAACTTTTTATTGTTTTATGAGAAAATATCAATAATATACATACAGATTTCAACTAAATGACGAGTGATTTAGTGCTAAGTTCAGAAGTCATCAATTTTAGTTTTTTGTGAACGCCCAGTAATAAGCCCTCATGTGATACCTTATTGCGAAAACAGATAAAGTTCAGAGTATATTCACAAATGGTCTTTACAATGACGTTCACATTTTTATAAGCTCGCATACGATAATTAAAAGGATACAAACGAATGAAAAAAGTAAGCATAATTGGTTTAACGATGGCTTCTGCATTGCTATTTGGCTGTGATAACAAAACCGAAGAAACTGCAGCCACTGACACTACAGTAGAAGCAACCGCCGTTGAAAAAGCAGCTGAAGAAAAGACAGCCGTAGAAGCTGTGGCTGATACAGCGAAAGAGGCATCAACAGCCGCCACTGAAAGTGCGCCTGAAGCTGCGCCAGCTGCGGCGGAGACAGGTGCGAATGCAACCGAATCGGCAACTGAGCAAGCAACAAGCTTGATCGCCAAAATAAAAGGTTATATTGAGAACAGTGAATTTGATCTAGCAGAAAAAACAATGGCACAATTGGTGGCACTAAAATCAATGCTTCCTGAGTCATTACAGCAACAAATTGCTAGCTTACAAACATTATTAGAGGGTAAAAAATCACTGGAAAAATTACCTACCGCCCCAGAAGGCTTACCTACCGCGCCAAGCGTACCTAAAATAGGCTTATAGTATATTCTTGAAAGATTAACCCCTTTGGTTATGAATCACTCACCTTCAAAGGGTATATCGTTGAGATATACCCTTTTTTGTTGGTAACGAGTCACCTTATTCCACGAACAAGGGAGCCTTATGCAAAACCCTTATTTT
>JABHGC010000302.1 GCA_018672285.1 Methylococcales bacterium | reverse complement strand
TGTATTCATTCCTTAATCATGAACGTTTTTTCGCTTATCACTCCATTTCTTTAGGCTCACTTCTCACTGGAAATAACTCATCGCTTCAGACTCATTCCTCATTGGACAAGGCTAACTCTTTTAAATGTTATATTTTCCGGTATACTCCTTGGCCAGAGTCGGCTAAGCAGTCGCCGTACTACACATAAAGTAGTAGGGAGGAAAGTCCGGGCTCCAATGAGCAAAGTGCCAGGTAACGCCTGGGAGGTGCAAGCCTACGGAAAGTGCCGCAGAAAATATACCGCCGATGTAGTAATACAGGTAAGGGTGAAATGGTGCGGTAAGAGCGCACCGCGCTGTTGGTAACAACAGTGGCAGGGTAAACCCCACTCGGAGCAAGACCAAATAGAGGGGCAAGCAGTTTAATCTGCAACATACGGCTCGTATGGTTCCTGGGTAGGTCGCTTGAGGGCTGTGGCGACGCAGCCCCTAGATGAATGACTGTTCTCGACAAAACCCGGCTTATCGGCCGACTCTACTTTTTTTCTTTGCGTAATGACTCATTGTTGCTTTTCTGTATTGCTTATTCTCATCTTGTTTTACCCATTGTCCTCCCATTTTTCTTGTTGCTTGCTCGGCTGAAGCTGGCGGAATGCTGCTTTTGTTTTGCCTTGCTGCTTTGTTAGCAGGTTTGGGAGTTGGTCGTTTTATGATTCACTTTTTATCTTATTAAATTTAATTAGTAACTATATTATTGTTTAATGTTTTAATGTGATATTATCTGTCTCAAATTTTTAATCAACTTGAGGCTTGTTCGCATGGCAACTGATTTTACACCGCTGTTTAAGCAAAAATATAAGTGTGATTTTTGGCGTAATGACCCTATTGGCGCAGCCATTAAGGTGTTAGGGATGGAGGGTGTTGCCGACGAAGTGCGCCGGCCAAACCCTAAAAAGATGTTAAACGTGCTCAGTGGTATGTCTGTTTATTGGGGGCTGCCGCCATCGCAGCGAGCGGAAGTGCTAAACAGTGCGGGTGAGTTTGGAGGAAAAATTTTGGATGCGCTGCAGGCAAGGTCAGTTGACTGTAAGGTAAATGAGGCTTATGCCTTCCAAAATATGAGCGACAGCGCGTTGGTGCGGTTGATCAAAAAAAACCAGAGTGATGCAAGAGTTGCCGGTTTTATTTCCCGTTTGCCAGGGAAAATTGACATTATTACCAATCGGTTAGGTTATGCTGCTGATTCTGCTATTGCTAAAGCCAAAATTGAAGCGGCAAGGCGAAAGGGTATTAAGCCTGAATATGTTCAGGGGCAAGCAAAGGTTGAAGGGTTATCAGTGAGTAAATGATACTTCAGCAGTCCGTGTGGTTTAGAGGGTTATTCGGGTAAAGCCATGATTCTTGAATTTGCTCCTATTAAGGTTTAGAGTAAAAGTACATCTGTATTTGATGTGCTTAGGCGGCTTTATTTCTTTTCTTTTAGCTGCGTTTATTGATCATTAGTTTCTAGAGTTAAAGAAGTGAGCGTCTCGTTTTTAAGGTACTTGCTGTGTTGGTTTGCAGTAAAAATCAAAATGGAGAAAAATCATGTTCTTAAAAGAAATTTCTAGTGGTGATTTGGTTGAAGTCCTTTCAACCCAAGATTTATTTGATCCATTTCTTAATGAGGTTGTGGGTCGTTATCAGCATGGTGAAGAAGTTCAAGATCCAGAGATATTTAAAAAGCTTGAATTGATGTTCCCTTCAGGGGAATTATTACCTCAATGTTGGATGACTGCTCATTATCGTGATGAAGAGCTTCAGCGAACAGCGTAATAAATAGATTCGTGCTGATGGAGGGGTAATTGTTGTGCTTGTGAGCGGGGCTTATAAGCACAATGATGTGCGTGCATCGTTGTTAGAAGAATAAGTATCCTGATTTCCCGTCTGTCTTCATTGGTTGTTTGTCCTTTTTATACCAGGAATCGCGCCGATTTCGCTTTTTTTATCAAAAGTGGGATTTTCTCCCCACTTTCTACCCCGGCTATCTTTGGCATTGAATAAGGCAGTTTCTGCCGTCTATCCCTTATAATTCGATTTAAAATATTGCAAATGGAAATACCCTAACGGGTTTAAAATGTTTTCTACGTTGTTTTGTTAAATTATTGTTTTTACTGTATTATTTTTAAATGTTATATGTTATTTTTTTTGTATAAATTCCTAGGGTGTTCCCTAAGTCATTGTGTTTACTTGAGGAATTCTGATTGCGGGTTTCAGTTTGGCTTGACGGGGAGGGGTGTGGTACCTATAGTGTAGATAAGTGGTGAGAAGTGCAGTAAAGTGGTAATTAATGGAAGTTAGGAGGCTGGTTTGTTTCGTGGAGTCAGTTCTCTTAATTTAGATACCAAAGGCCGCATTGGCGTACCTAAGAAGTATCGACAAGAAATCGACGACGCTAGTAGCGGCCAGATGATTGTGACCATTGATCCCAATGAGAAATGTTTACTGTTATATACACTGCCAGAATGGGAAATTATTGAGCGAAAGCTGAGTAAATTGTCATCCATGAAGAAGCAAACCCGACGTTTGCAAAGATTGTTAATCGGGCATGCAACTGATGTGGATATGGATCGCCAAGGAAGGGTGTTGTTACCCCCGCCGTTACGCAACTTCGCGGGCATGGATAAGCCGGTGGTAATGGTTGGAATGGGTAACAAATTTGAGCTGTGGGACGAAACTCATTGGAATGAAAAAAGGGATATTTGGATAGAAGAAGATGGATCTGATGAGGACGAACCTGATGAAGAAGTGTTGTCTCTATCTATATAGATGTTATGGATAAAGCACACAAGCCTGTTTTATATCACGAGGCCACGGAGGCCCTTAATGTGACCAAGGATGGTTACTATTTTGATGCAACCTATGGGCGAGGTGGGCATACAAGAGCGATTTTAGAATGTTTGAGTGAGGGGCGGTTAATTGCCTTTGACAAAGACCTTGAAGCCGTCTCAGATGCAAGTGCGTTAGCATCGGAGAATAAGCAGTTTCAAATTGAGCATGGGTCTTTTACTCGAATGTTAGATGTGGCAACACGAGAAAATCTTGTGGGCCGTGTTGATGGGATTTTAATGGACCTTGGTGTTTCCTCGCCGCAGCTAGATGATGCGGAGAGGGGGTTCAGCTTCATGCGCGATGGCCCTTTGGACATGCGTATGGATACAAGCACTGGCCTATCGGCGCAGCAATGGCTTGAGCGAGTTTCTCAAACGGACTTGCAAGATGTCTTGAAGCGCTATGGCGAAGAGCGTTACGCAAAGCGGATCGCTAGAGCGATTGTTGAAGCACGACTTGATACAACAATAAAAACAACCAAGCAATTGGCTGAGATAATCGCAAAGGCACATCCCAGATGGGAAAAAGGGAAAAACCCTGCTACACGGAGTTTTCAGGGGATTCGCATTGCGGTGAATGGTGAGCTGGAGGAGTTGGAACAGGCTTTAGAGCAAAGCATTGCTTTATTAAAACCGGGAGGAAGGCTAGTGGTTATTAGTTTTCATTCTTTGGAAGATGGCATTGTGAAGCGCTTTATACAAAAAAAGGTCAAAGGGGATGATTATCCTGATGGCCTGCCTATTACAGCAGATATGCTCAATCAAACGCTGAAAAAAGTGGGTAAAACGGTGAAGGCTACGAGAGAAGAGCTAGACCAAAATCCACGAGCAAGAAGTGCAATTATGCGGATTGCACAGCGGTGTTAAATCAGCTTTAACTGGATGATAAAGCTGCAATTGGGTAGTATGGCAGGGATGTCTTGTGTGTTATGGGTAAACGACTGACCATTATGGCATTGGTCGTAGCGGTATTAGGTTCTGCATTTACAGTGATCTACACAAAATTTTTGCATCGCAAACATTTTGTGGCTTTACAATCGCTGTATCAAGAGCGTGATTCGTTGCAGATTGAATGGCAAAAATTAAGGCTAGAGCATAGTGCTTGGTTGATGCAAGGTCGTGTTGAAAAGGTGGCAAGGCAGCAGTTAGATTTTATCTATCCGTCGCCAAAAGAGATTGTCATTATAAAACAATAATAAAAATAAGATAAAATGATTCGTGATCATAAGTTGTCACACACTGGCGAGAGTGCATCGTCTGAAAAGCTGCCCGGATATGCATCTCGGCGGCTGTTCTTGTTGGCTGTTTTTTTTGTTGTTGCTGTCGTTTTGGTGGGGCGAGCTGCCCAAATCCAAGTCTTTGATAATGCCTTTTTAAATGATCAGGGCGATAAGAGGCAGGTTCGTAATGTTAAAATAGCCACCAGCCGTGGCATGATTATGGATCGTAATGGTGAGCCTCTGGCCATCAGTATTCCTGTTGACACCCTCTGGGTGAACCCTAAAAAAATTATCAAGCAACCCGAGGCGATTCCGGTGCTTGCTGCAGCCTTGGGTGTGCCTGTTGAAAAGTTAACTCAGCAGTTGTTAAAGCGAAAGAAGCGTGGGTTCTATTATTTACAGAGACATGCTAAGCCCTCTCTGGTAAAACGCGTGATGGCGCTGAATATTGAGAGTGTGCACAAGCTTCGAGAGTATCGCAGGTTCTATCCTGATGGTGAGGTGTCAGCACAAATTGTGGGCTTTACCAATATAGATGATGTTGGTCAGGAAGGTATTGAGCTTGCTTTCAATAAAACACTGACCGGTACAGATGGCATGAAGCGAGTTGTCCTAGATGGCCGTAGAAATGTGGTCGAAAGCCTTGATGAAAATAAAGAAGAAGATGTTGAGAGTATAAAGGAGATGATTCCTGGTGAGTCTATCCGTTTAAGTATTGATCGAAAAATTCAATACTTAGTATATCGTGCCTTAAAAAAGGCCGTCACAAAAAATAAAGCCACTTCGGCATCAGCCATCGTCTTGGATGTTCATACTGGCGAGGTGTTGGCGATGAGCAACTACCCATCGTTTAATCCCAATCACCGTGAAGGTCAGAAAAAAGCATTTTACCGAAACCGTGTGGTGACAGATGTGTTTGAGCCAGGTTCTACCATGAAGCCTTTTACCGTTGCTCATGGCTTGATGACTGGGAAATATGGCCCCAATACCATGATTGATACGTATCCTGGGTATTATAAAGTGGGCCGACTTTTGGTGAAAGACTTCCGGAATTATGACCAGATTGATGTGACTGAAGCGATAAAATATTCCAGTAATGTAGCGATGACAAAAATTGCGCTTTCAACCTCACCTGAAAAACTATGGACGCTATTGCGTAAAGTGGGTTTTGGTCAAGCGACAGATATTTTATTTCCAGGAGAGGTAAAGGGGACGTTGAGACATTTTGGGGGTTGGCGCACAGTTGATCATGCCACATTGTCGTATGGCTATGGTATTGCTGTGTCAGCGTTGCAGTTAGCGAAAGCGTATTTGGTGATTGCCTCTGATGGCAGGTTCAAACCAATCTCATTACTAAAACTCAATAAAGCACCTAAAGGCGAGCCAATTATTCCTCAGCAAGTGGCACAAAAAGTTCGTCGAATGATGGAAACGGTGGTGATGGCATCGGATGGTACTGGTCGTCGAGCCTCTGTTGAAGGTTATGTTGTTGCAGGTAAAACGGGCACAGCCAAAAAAGCAGCTGCTGGTGGTTATTCTAAAAAAAGTTATTTCTCAGTCTTTAGTGGCATGGTGCCAGCCAGCAATCCAGAGTTAGTGATGGTTGTGATGGTGGATGATCCAAAGGGTGAGGAGTACTCCGGTGGTAGAGTGGCAGCTCCGGTATTTGCAGATGTCATGAAAAGTGCATTACGTATTCTCGGCGTTGCACCTGATGGATTGCCTGAGAATCAACGCATCGCCCAAGGGAGTGATTAATGTCCTCAGAGGCTGCAGTGGATGTTGTGGCATTACTTCGAGATAAGCGCATTAGTAATTTATCTGGGTTGACGATGGACAGTCGGCAGGTAAAGCCAGGTGATATTTTTGTTGCAGTAAGCGGTATTGAAAGTCACGGTCTAGAGTATCTTTCTACGGCAATATCAGCTGGTGCCAGCGCTGTTTTGTGGGAGGATGATGCTGAGTGGTCGGTTGATCGGGTTGAATTTTTAGCCCAATCAAAATCTATTCCTTTTATTTGTGTTCCGGATTTAAGCCGCTTTCTTGGCGAATTGGCACATCAGTTTTTTAATCAGCCATCACGTGACTTAATCATGGTGGGGATCACCGGGACCAATGGTAAAACCTCTTGTACACAATGTATTGCTCATGCGATTAGCCAAACACAAGCTTGTGGGATGATAGGTACCTTGGGTGTGGGTATGTATCCTGAGCCTGATCGCGCGACGATGACAACGCCAGACCCCATTAGTGTGCATCGAGCAATTTCGAGTATGCTGGCAAAGCGGGCTGCTGCCGTTGTTATGGAAGTATCCTCTCATGCGTTAGACCAAAACCGGGTTCAATCGGTCGATTTTGATATTGCGGTATTAACCAATATTAGCCGTGACCATCTGGATTATCATGGGGATATGGCACACTATATTGCGGCAAAGAAGCGATTATTTCAGGTTGCCAGTTTGTCCACGGTGGTGGTGAATTTAGATGACCCTGAGGCAGAGGGGTTTGTGCAAGAAGCCGGTGATAACGTTAAGGTTATCAGTTTTGGTTTAAAGCCAAATACAGCCAGTCACCATATCAATATTGATGATGTTCAGTTAACGGAAAGTGGTATCGAGTTTGCTGTGCATAGTGCTTGGGGTGATGCTTCAATTGTGTGTGCCTTATTTGGTGAATTCAATATTATGAATATTGTGGCATCACTTGCTGTTTTGCTGGCGATGGATTTACCTTTTAATGATGCTGTCAGCCGATTGCAGACGTGTCCTACGGTTGCTGGTAGACTTGAGCTGATTACTGCGAGTCAGAAGCCAAAAGTATTTGTGGACTATGCACATACACCGGATGCGCTGATGCAATCACTCACAACATTAAGAGCGCATTTTTCACAAAAAATTTGGTGCGTATTTGGTTGTGGTGGAGATCGGGATCAGGGTAAAAGGCCATTAATGGGTGGCATTGCAGAGCAATATGCCGATCAAGTTGTGTTAACGGATGATAACCCTCGGCATGAATCCTCCAGTGACATAATTGATCAGATTCAGTCCGGAATATCGCCAGATTCTACTGTTACCATTATGCCGAATAGAGCCGAGGCCATAGCGTGGGTGATTGAGTCGGCCGATAATAATGATGTGGTGTTAGTCGCGGGTAAAGGTCATGAGGATTATCAAATTGTGGGGGATCAAGTGAACCCATTTAGTGACAGGGATGTGGTCAGGAAAGCATTATGAAAGCATTAACATTACAGCAAGTTGCAGAAGCAACACAGGGTCTGGCCTCTGCGGAAGGAGTTATATCCGGTATCAGTACCGATTCCCGTCATATTCAACCAGGTGATTTGTTTATTGCACTAGTTGGGCCTAACTTTGATGGTCATGATTATATCGCTGATGTCATGGAGAAAGGTGCTGCTGCTGTTTTGGTCAGTGCTGCGGTGGCCGAATCAATTCCTTCCGTATTGGTTTCCGACACAAGATTAGGCTTAGGTTTGTTATCTGCGTTTTATCGACAGCAATTCTCATTAAAGGTTGCTGCAGTCACTGGCAGTAATGGTAAAACAACGGTGAAAGAAATGTTGGCGTGCATTCTGGGTGAGTGTGGCTTGGTATTAAAAACGCAGGGTAACTTTAATAATGATATTGGTTTGCCATTAACGCTGTGTAATATTGAAGAAAAACATGATTATGCCGTGATTGAAATGGGGGCAAATCACCAGCAGGAAATCGCCTATTTATCTGGTTTAACGCAGCCACATGTTGCCGTGATTACCAATGCTGGAGATGCACATATTGAGGGCTTTGGTGGGCGAGATGGTGTGGCAAAAGGTAAGGGTGAGATATTTTCATCCTTGTTAGTATCAGGCACTGCGGTTATTAATGCCGATGACGCTTATGCCTCGTTTTGGCAAGATTTAGCAAAAGCATACAAGATTTGTACGTTTGGTATGAAGGCATCTGCTGATGTTTCAACAGAGCGGTCCAGCATTCAAGTTGCATTTACCGAGAAGGGCTTTTCAACCCAGTTCGACTTACACTTTCAATCCAAGACGTATGTCGTCAATCTCAAAGTTGCCGGGCAGCATAATGTCATGAATGCCCTAGCTGCAGCTGCCGTTGCTATTTCAATGAAAGCAGATATTACCGATGTGGTGTCTGGCTTGAATAAAATGATGCCTGTTGATGGTCGGTTGCAGCCGTATATTGGCCGGGAAGGTGTTCGAGTATTAAATGATACTTATAATGCAAATCCTTCTTCATTGGCAGTCGGGTTGGATGTGTTAATGGCATGCGAAGGGCCTCATTGGTTGGTGCTCGGTGATATGGGAGAGCTAGGTGAGGATACCAAGGCGATTCATGAATCCATGGGCGCGCTCGCGAAAGAACGGGGTATTGATCGTCTTTTTGCGGTAGGTGAGTTGAGCCTAGGTGCGGTAAATGCTTTTGGAGAAGGTGGTCGGCACTTTGACGATAAAGGCGCGTTGGTGAGGGCAATCAATCAGTTAGAAATTGAGGGTGTGGTGATTTTAGTCAAAGGGTCACGCTTAATGAAAATGGAAACAGTCGTACAGGGATTGTGCGGCTACGAGGAGTCAGGATGTTAGTTTATTTAGCTGAATATTTATCTCAATATCACAGCGGGTTTAATGTTTTTCAATACTTAACCTTAAGGGCGATTTTGGGTGTGCTCACCGCATTGGTTATTTCGTTTGTGGTTGGCCCAATTATGATTCGGTGGTTAAGTCGTTATAACGTTGGCCAAGTGGTGAGAGATGATGGCCCTCAAAGTCATTTGTCTAAATCAGGCACTCCTACCATGGGTGGCGCATTAATATTAGTTGCGATCGCTGTGAGTACTTTATTGTGGTCTGACCTTAGTAATCGCTATGTTTGGGTTGTTTTAACGACCACCCTTATTTTTGGTGCTGTGGGTTGGTACGACGACTATAAAAAATTAGTCTTGAAAAGCTCAGATGGTTTGTCAGCAAAATATAAGTATCTTGGGCAATCAGTGGGTGCGTTAGGTGCCATGCTCATTTTATATTTTACCTCCGATGGCGGGGATGAATTAAGACTGTTTTTACCTTTCTTTAAAGATTTTGCCATTGAACTTGGTTGGATGTACATCGTGTTGGGGTACTTTGTGATTGTTGGTACGAGTAACGCGGTGAACTTAACCGATGGTCTAGACGGCCTTGCGATTATGCCAACGGTATTAGTGGGTGGGGCGCTGGGTATTTTTGCGTATTTATCTGGTAATGCGGAGTTCGCTAAATATTTGGTTATTCCAAACCTGCAGGGCGCTGGTGAAATTGTGATTTTCTGTGGTGCGATTGTTGGTGCCGGTTTGGGGTTTCTGTGGTTTAACGCATATCCTGCACAAGTTTTTATGGGTGATGTTGGGGCGTTAGCATTAGGTGCCGCGCTGGGAGTGATAGCGGTTGTGGTTCGTCAAGAATTGGTTTTACTGATCATGGGTGGTGTCTTTGTGATGGAGACAGTGTCCGTTATTTTGCAGGTGGGTTCCTATAAACTGACGGGGCGGCGAATTTTTAAAATGGCCCCATTACATCATCATTTTGAATTAAAAGGGTGGCCAGAGCCTCGAATCATCGTTCGATTTTGGATTATGACGGTGATATTGGTCTTAATTGGTTTGGCCACACTTAAAGTTCGGTAAGGGTATTATGGCGCAAGTAGATACAGTCATTGTTGGGTTGGGAAAAACAGGGCTGTCTTGCGCGCGTTATTTAAAAAAGAACAATATTGCGTATGCCATATGGGATACGCGGGACATGCCTGCAGGTTTAGAGGAGGCAAAAGCGCTCAATTGTGACGGTGGCATTATCTTATCCGCGCTTAATGGCGCTGAGTTAGCAGGTTATAAAACCATCATCTTAAGCCCTGGGTTATCACCTGATTTAGATGAGTTGGTTTTTGCGAGAGCGCAAGGGTGTGAAATTGTCGGTGATATTGAGTTATTTGCCCGGGTTGCAGATAAACCCATTATTGGTATCACAGGGTCCAATGGCAAAAGTACGGTCACGACTTTAGTGGGTAATATGTTGCAAGCGGCAGGAATGAAACCTGGCGTGGGGGGGAATATTGGGCTTCCAGCACTTGAGTTATTAAATGAAGCTGCAGATGTGTATGTTTTAGAGTTATCGAGCTTTCAGTTGGAAACGACCACCCGTTTAAAGTGCCATTCTGCGGTGGTGTTAAATGTGTCTGAAGACCATATTGATCGGCACGGATCCGTTGCCCATTATGCGGCGATAAAATCGAGTATTTACCATCAGTGTCAGCATGCTTTTGTGAACCGAGATGATGCTGTGGTTTTGGCCATGCAGCCAAATGCAACGTCCTTTGGTTTAGGAGCGACAGAAAAGCCGCATTGGGGAGTGAGTGAGGGCTGGTTAGCACAGGGCGATTATGAGTTTTTAGACCCTGACATGTTGAAAGTTAAAGGGCAGCATAATTGGTCAAACATGCTGATTTCTTTTGCTTTAGCGACCTCTGTTGGCGCGACAGTGCCGCAGTGTTTGTCAGCAGCGTATGCGTTTACAGGTTTGTCGCATCGTACCGAATGGGTGAGTGATTATAACCATGTGACTTGGGTTAATGATTCCAAAGCCACCAATGTTGGGGCAACAGTCGCGGCTGTGGATGGTATGCAAGAACCTGTGGTGTTGATTGCTGGAGGTGAAGGCAAGGGGGCTGATTTCAGCCCGTTGAAATCGGCTGTTTCAACGTCTGCCCGTGCCTTAATTCTATTAGGCCGAGATGCACCATTGATACAATCAGCCGTTGGGGAAAGTGTGCCTACTTACTTAGTCGACGATATGCCAAGTGCCGTCAGTAAAGCTTTTGAAGTGGCAAAATCAGGTGATGTGGTGATGTTATCACCTGCGTGTGCCAGTTTTGATATGTACAAAAATTATGAACACCGAGGCCAGGTGTTTGTGGATGCTGTGCTGCAATTACAGCGAGAACAATCATGAATAGTATTGCCAAAGACAATTCTGCGCCCCTTGGGCGAACCAACTGCTCTTGTATTGATAAGCCGCTATTGATCGCGACGTTATATTTATTGCTGCTAGGCGTGGTGATGGTGGGTTCTGCCTCCTTGCATGTGGCAGAAAAAAACACAGGTGATCCTTTATTTTATATTAACCGTCAGTTGGCATTTGCATTGCTTGGGATCTTTTGTGCTTATATTGCCACACAAATTAGTACCAAGGTTTGGCAGCGTTTTGGACCTGAGTTATTTATGCTTGGTTTGTTGTTGCTGGTCATGGTCTTGATTCCTGGTGTGGGTAAAGCGGTGAATGGGAGTTACCGCTGGATTCCATTGGGGATATTTAATTTACAAGTCTCAGAGCTGGTAAAGCTCTTTGCCATCATGTATGTATCAGGGTATTTAGTGCGCCATGCAGCCGCAGTGGCGACTGAAGTCAAAGGCTTCTTATTGCCGATGGTGTTACTGGGCGCGGCAGGTTTTTTATTATTGCTAGAACCTGATTTTGGCTCTACTGCCGTCATGATCGTCACAACTTTGAGTATGATGTTTTTAGGGGGGGCTAAGCTTAAACCCTTTTATTTGATGGTGCTCGCAGTCAGTGTTGTTCTCGGTTTATTGGTGGTTTTTTCTCCATACAGGTTGCTGCGTGTGCTCTCTTTTATGGATCCGTTTAAAGATCAGTATGGGGCAGGTTATCAATTAACGCAGGCGCTGATTGCTTTTGGTCGGGGCGAATGGTTTGGTGTGGGGTTAGGTAATAGCGTGCAGAAAATCTTCTATCTGCCTGAGGCGCACACTGACTTTCTAATCTCCGTGATTGCTGAAGAGCTCGGGGTGTTTGCGGTTATTTCTGTCATTGCGGCGTATGGCGTTATTATTTGGCGAACGTTTGTGATTGCCGTTCAAGCTGAGCATACGGGATTACGGTTTCAAGCCTTTTTGAGCTATGGCATTGGTATTTGGCTTGGGCTTCAAGGTTTTATTAATCTTGGCGTTAATATGGGGATTTTGCCAACCAAAGGCTTAACATTGCCGTTGATGAGTTATGGTGGGAGTAGTTTGATTATTTCTTGTTTGGCAGTGGGTTTAGTGATGCGAGCGTATTATGAAGTGTCAGTCGCTGGCCAAGAAAAAGCTAAGGAGTCCACGAAGTGGGTATGCATGTAGTTATTATGGCAGGTGGCACCGGCGGTCATATATTTCCTGCTTTGGCTGTTGCAGATGAGTTGAAATTACAAGGGGTCAATATTACTTGGTTGGGTGCCGCAGGCGGCATGGAAGCTAAGTTAGTGCCGGATAGAGGTTATCCTGTTGAAACGATGACCATCAAGGGGTTGCGGGGTAATGGTGCTGCAGGTTGGTTGTTAGCGCCTTTTAGAGTGACCAAAGCTGTGTTACAGGCACGAACAATATTAAAGCGTTTAAAGCCTCAGGTTGTGGTTGGGCTTGGTGGTTTTGTATCGGGCCCCGGTGGTTTGGCCGCTAAATTATTAGGAATACCGCTTGTTATTCATGAGCAAAATGCAGTAGCAGGAATGACTAATCGCTGGCTGGCAAAAATCGCACGAGCAGTTTTTTTTGCTTTTCCACAAGCCTTTGCAAAACATGAAGGCAATCCTAAATTTCGCTTTAGTGGTAACCCTGTACGAAGTGATATTGTCGCAATCCCTCCGCCCGAAGAGCGTTTTTCAGAAAGACAAGGTGCACTAAAAATTTTAGTGTTAGGGGGGAGTTTAGGCGCTTTGGTCTTGAATGAAGTGGTGCCCGAGGCACTTTCGACACTTTCTGGCGGTGCACCTATCGTGCGTCATCAAGCGGGTAGAAGTACCCTAGAAAAAGCGCAATCAGCCTATAAAAAGCATAGTGTTACAGCTGAGGTAACGGCTTTTATTGATGATATGGCTGCAGCCTATACGTGGGCAGATGTGGTTATTTGCCGAGCAGGTGCGCTAACGGTTGCTGAATTAGCGGCAGCGGGTGTTGGTGCTATTTTAGTCCCATATCCATTTGCAGTGGATGACCATCAAACAGATAATGCGAAATACTTAACTGAAGGTGGTGCGGGCTGGTTAATTCCACAGCCACAGTTTACAGTTGAGCAGGTAGCAAAACTTCTTGAGGGTTTGGATCGGGATATATTGCTAAAAACGGCACAGAAAAGCCGGTCGTTAGCAATTACTGATGCCGCCGCTCAAGTGTCTAATTATTGTTTAAAGATAGGTCAAGCATGACAAATACAGAGCAACAAGTGAGTAATACCCGTCAGCGTTGTATGGGGCGAATTAAGCATATCCACATGATTGGCATCGGTGGTGTTGGTATGGGTGGTATTGCTGAAGTGTTGATCAATTTAAACTATACCGTGAGTGGTTCTGACTTATCTGAAAATGCGGTGACCAATCGTCTTAAGTCTATTGGTGCAACCATTTACCAAGGGCATGATGCTAGCAATCTTGCTGACGTTGATGTTGTAGTGATATCAAGTGCGGTGAGTGATGACAATCCTGAGGTGGTCAAAGCAAGAGAATTGCGGATTCCTGTCATCCCTCGGGCTGAAATGTTGGCTGAAATTATGCGCTTTCGGTACGGGATTGCGGTTGCGGGCACACATGGTAAAACCACGACCACAAGTTTGGTGGCAAGTGTGCTGGCTGAAGGCGGGTTGGACCCGACGTATGTTATTGGTGGGCGGTTAAACAGTTCAGGTAGTCATGCGAAATTAGGTGAAAGCCAATATTTGGTGGCCGAAGCGGATGAGAGTGATGCTTCGTTTTTATATTTACAGCCGATGATGTCGATTATCACTAACATTGATGAAGACCACATGTCGACCTATGGCGGTGATTTTGACCGGTTGTTAAAAACATTTTTAGAGTTTTTACATCACCTACCATTTTATGGGTTGGCTATATTGTGCGTTGATGATGAGCATGTGCGCTCTATTTTGCCAGAAGTGTCAAAAAAATTCGTGACCTATGGCTTTTCAGAAGACGCTGATTATCGTGTTGAAGCAATGCAACAAAGAGGCGTGAAAAGTGAATTTACCGTTGTCTTGCCCGATGCTAAGAAAATGCAAATTGTGTTGAATATGCCAGGTTTGCATAACGTGCTAAATGCAACCTCAGCAATTGCTGTCGCGCATCAGTTGGGTGTTGATGAGGCTGCCATTCAAAAAGCACTGAATGAATTTCAAGGTGTTGGGCGGCGCTTTCAAGTGTTGGGCCATGATCTGATGGGGTGCAAAGAGACTGTTTTAGTGGATGACTATGGTCATCACCCAACGGAGGTTGCGGCAACTATTTCAGCGGCAAGATATGCATGGCCCGAGAATAGATTGGTGGTTATTTTTCAGCCGCACCGATATTCACGAACCAAAGATTTATTTGAAGACTTTGTTGAAGCACTAACGGCAGTTGATGTGCTTCTTTTGACGGAGGTTTATGCTGCCGGTGAGAGTAAAATACCAGGTGCAGACGGACGGTCTTTGGCAGGTTCTATTCGTCAAAGAGGGAATGTTGATCCTGTATTTATAAAAACAACAGATGAAATTTCTGGGGTGTTAAAAGGCATGATCCAACCAGGGGATATTGTACTGACCTTAGGTGCGGGCAATATTGGCCAAGTCGCAAAACAATTACAAGAATACGTGACGAGAGGGTAATAATATGACAGCAAAATACCAATTACATTTTGGATGTGGAGAGTCATTAAAGACGCGGTTGATGCCACGCCAGGCTCCTGCAAAAAAAAATCATCAAGCATCGTCTGGTGTGGCGAGCATTAATTCTCAATCGACAAGAAATATCAATGACAAATCATCCACTCGGTGAGTTAATTGACAATGAGCCGATGTCTAAACACACCACTTGGCGTGTAGGTGGTGTCGCTCAACGGTACTTTAAACCAGCAAGTAAAGCGGCATTAATACAGTTCGTGCAGCAGTTACCAGCCGATGAGCCACTTTTTTGGTTGGGGTTAGGCAGTAATTTATTGGTGCGTGATGGTGGTATTAAAGGCACCGTTATTGCCCAAACAAATCAGTTGAATGCGCTGAATGTTTCATCTCATTCGTGTTATGCCGAAGTTGGTGTGACGTGCGCTAAGGTAGCTCGTGCGACTTCAAAAGCCCATCTAACGGGCGTTGAATTTTTAGCCGGTATCCCGGGGACAATCGGTGGGGCATTGGCCATGAACGCCGGTGCTTTTGGTGGTGAAACCTGGGATTGGGTAACAGAAGTAGAGATTTTAACTCGATCAGGTGTTGTTCAAAAACGATTAAAATCTGACTTTGAAGTGGGTTATCGAAAAGTGAATTTAGCTCAAGATGAGTACTTTTTGTCAGCAACATTGGCATTAAATCCTGCCGAAGATGAGTCTGGTGCTGAAAAAATTAAAGCGTTATTAAAGCGCCGAGGTGAGAGTCAGCCTACGAATAAGCCGACTTGCGGTTCTGTTTTTAAAAACCCAGAAGGTCATCATGCTGCAAAACTGATTGAATCGATTGGGTTGAAAGGTTATAAGTTAGGAGGCGCTTGTATTTCACCAAAGCATGCTAATTTTATTGAAAACATGGGCCATGCTAGTGCCCGTGATATAGAATCACTGATTTACTATATACAGGAACAGGTTGCTGAAAAAACGGGTATTCAGTTAGTAACTGAGGCTAAAATTGTGGGAATCTCCGAATAGACTCGTGGGTAAAAATGGATAATAGTAAATACGGCAAGGTTGCGGTGCTGTTTGGAGGTCATTCAGCAGAGCGAGAGGTTTCATTAAAAAGTGGTGCTGCAGTATTATCCGCTTTGCAACAGCAGGGTGTAGATGCTCACAAATTTGATACAGCGGATACACCGACTGAGACATTAAAAGAATATGATCGTGCTTTTATTGTATTGCATGGTCGTGGTGGTGAAGATGGCGTGATTCAAGGGGCTTTAGAGCAACTGGGCATTCCATATACAGGGAGTGGTGTTCTAGGTTCCGCATTAGGCATGGATAAAATCCGAACTAAGCGAGTTTGGCAAGGAGCACAATTACCAACCGCAAATTATATGACGGTTACTGATGAAAATTTAAATTCGGTAGCCGCCCAAGTAGGTTTACCTTTAATGATTAAACCTGCTGAAGAAGGCTCTAGTATTGGTATGGCTAAAGTCGAGAGTCAGCAAGATTTATTAGATGCATGGGGCGTTGCAAAAAAATATAACTCTCCAGTGTTGGCTGAAGCATGGATAGAAGGCTCGGAATATACGGTTGCCATTGTGAATGGCACGGCTTTTCCAATTATTCGCTTAGTAACAGAGAATGCTTTTTATGATTATGATGCGAAATATCAGTCCAATAGTACCGAGTACATATGCCCGTGTGGCCTAAGTGCTGATGTTGAAAAAAAATATCAAGACATGGCACTTGTGGCATTTTCAGAAGTCGGCGCTTTAGGTTGGGGAAGGGTTGATTTCATGATTGATGAGCAAGGAAAACCTTGGTTGTTAGAGGTCAATACAGTGCCAGGAATGACTGATCATAGTTTAGTACCAATGGCGGCAAAAGCGGCTGGAATGACATTTGAAAATTTAGTGTTAGAAATTTTAGATACAAGTTTGGCTTAAAAAAAATAATAATTCGTTATATAATATAACGACAACCATAATAAAAATAATAATAAGGTGACACCTCGTGCCGGTGTGGATCAAACGACTCTCAAGTATTGCGTTGCTTTCCTTTTTTGCTGTAACAGGCTATTGGGTGAGTATTGTCGCGCAAGATGCAACGCTTTTCCCGATTAAAACGGTCAAAGTTGAGGGTGTTGTTCAGCATATTAATCAAAATATTCTTTCCAGAGCGATAGCTGAAGATATTCAGCAAAGCTTTTTTGTGCTGGATGTTCATTCGATTCAAAAACAAATTCAAGGTATGCCTTGGGTTGAAGATGTCATTGTGCAACGTACCTGGCCATATACCTTAAAATTGACGATTACTGAGCAAATCCCTGTTGCGATCTGGAACTGGAAGGGGTTAGTCAATGGCTCCGGTGAGCAATTTAAAGAAGAAGACTTGTTCTCTTTTGCCAACTTACCCGTGTTGGTGGGTGATGATGGCCATGAAAAATTGTTGGTCAAAAAATTATTCGAGCTACAAAAAATATTTGATGTCGAGGCGTTATCCATTCGTGAAATAGCAATGGATCAACGTTATGTCTGGCAATTGACTTTACGTAACGGCATAAAGGTAACGCTATCTGATCATACGGAAGAAGCGTTAGTGAAACAGTTTATTAAAGCATATAAGTATAACGAAATTTCAAATCACGAAAAGATATCAACCGTCGATTTACGCTATCAAAATGGGTTTAGCATTAAATGGACGCCAGGCGTTTAAGCGCTTACTTAGGGGAAGAGAATAGGGATATGTCAAAAAGAATAGATAGAGATCATATTGTAGGGTTGGATATTGGAACTTCTAAAGTAGTTGCGATTGTCGGGGAGGTCAATGATGAAGGTGAGGTTGAAGTTATTGGTGTTGGCCGTTGTCCGTCAAGAGGGTTGAAAAAAGGGGTTGTTGTCAATATTGAGTCGACGGTGCAATCTATTCAACGTGCGATTGAAGAAGCGGAGCTTATGGCGGGCTGTGAAATTAAATCTGTTTTCGCAGGTATCGCCGGAAGCCATATTCGTAGCATGAATTCGCACGGAATTGTGGCCATTCGTGATAAAGAGGTGACGCCAAATGATGTAGAGCGCGTGATTGATGCTGCTCGTGCAGTTGCTATTCCTGCTGATCAGAAGATATTGCATATCTTGCCGCAAGAATTTTTAATTGATAATCATGATGGTATTCGTGAGCCAGTTGGCATGTCTGGTGTGCGCTTGGAAGCGAAAGTTCACCTGGTTACTGGGGCGGTTAGTGCAGCTCAAAATATCATTAAATGTGTCCATCGCTGTGGTTTGGAAGTTGAAGACGTCATTTTAGAGCAGCTTGCATCAAGCTATGCTGTACTTTCTGATGATGAAAAAGAATTAGGTGTGTGTTTGGTCGATATCGGTGGCGGAACCACAGATATCGCTATTTTCACTGAAGGCTCTATTCAGCATACGGCCGTTATTCCTATCGCGGGTGATCAGGTTACCAATGATATTGCAGTGGCACTTAGAACACCTACTCAAAATGCAGAACAAATTAAGAATAAATATGCTTGTGCACTCACTCAGTTAGCCCAAGATGGCGAAATGATTGAAGTGCCAAGCATTGGTGATCGACCAACAAGAACGCTGGCAAGATCTACTTTAGCTGAAGTGATTGAGCCTCGTTATGACGAATTATTGACGTTAGTTCAAAATGAAATTCAAAGAAGTGGTTTTGAAGATATCATCCCTGCTGGCATCGTTTTGACGGGAGGTAGTTCTTGTGTTGAAGGCTTAACAGAGCTGGCAGAAGAAATTTTTCATAAACCTGTAAGGCTTGGTGTTCCTCAGAATCTCAGAGGGTTAGCGAAAGAAGTTCGCAGTCCTTCCCTGTCAACTGGTACAGGTCTGCTATTATTTGGACATCAGCATCGTTCTGCGGGTCAATATGAAACGAATAAAAAAGAAGGTGCTTTAGAAAGAATGAAGAGTTGGTTTCAAGGAAACTTTTAGAACGGTTCAGTTATCGTTCATTTATAAAGAGTTAATAATAATAACAAGAGGAGAACGGCAACCATGTTTGAAATATTGGATGCGTATACAGAAAGTGCAGTCATTAAAGTAATTGGTGTCGGTGGTGGTGGCGGTAACGCTGTGCAGCACATGTTGGAAAGTAGCATTGATGGTGTTGATTTCATCTGTGCTAATACCGATGCTCAAGCATTAAAAAATAATGCGGCACGCACTGTGTTGCAACTGGGTACAAGTATTACGAAAGGTTTGGGCGCTGGTGCGAACCCTGAAATTGGTAAACAGTCTGCATTAGAAGATAGAGATCGTATTCAAGAAGCAATTGATGGTGCTGATATGATTTTCATTACTGCAGGCATGGGTGGTGGAACAGGTACTGGTGCAGCCCCTGTTGTGGCGCAAGTTGCTAAAGAAATGGGCATCTTAACGGTTGCCGTTGTGACCAAGCCTTTTCCTTTTGAAGGTGGCAGACGCAAAATGATTGCGGAAGCGGGAATTAAAGAGTTGAGCGAAAACGTAGACTCACTCATTACCATTCCTAATGAAAAGCTGATGCCTGTTTTAGGTAAGAGCATGACCTTATTAGATGCATTCAAAGCGGCAAACGACGTTTTATTGGGTGCGGTTCAAGGTATTGCTGAGTTAATTACTCGTCCAGGTTTAATCAACGTGGATTTTGCAGATGTTCGTACAGTGATGTCTGAAATGGGCATGGCTATGATGGGCACGGGTGCTGCTACGGGTGAAGGTCGAGCAAGAGAAGCGGCGGAAGCGGCAATTGCAAGTCCATTATTAGAAGATGTGAACTTATCAGGTGCCAAAGGTATCTTAGTGAACATTACTGCAGGTATGGATTTGGAAATTGGTGAGTTTGAAGAAGTGGGTAACACCGTTAAGGAGTTTGCTTCTGAAGATGCCACCGTTGTAGTAGGTACTGTAATTGAAGCGGATATGTCTGACGAGTTGCGAGTGACTGTTGTTGCAACCGGTTTAGGTGGTAATTCAGAAGCGGTATCTCAAGAAGAGAAGCGTATTCGTTTGGTTCAGTCTAAAGAGGGTGCTATCGATTATGGCGCACTTGATGAGTCTCCGGCTCTTCGCAATCAAGCGGTTGCAGATAAGCCTGTTGCTGGTATGCCACAAGAAAGCGGTATTGAGTACCTCGATATTCCTGCTTTTTTACGCAGACAAGCAGATTAGGCGCCTTTTGCTCGCTAGCATTGAAAAATGTATGTGATGCACGCCTAAGGCTTAATCGGTGTGGTGTGTAGTACATAAATAATAAGTTTATAGAGTGCTAAGAAAATTTATAACGAAAATTTATAGAAATTCCTAGCAATCAATAACTTGACAAAAACGTGAATGGCTACTTGAATACTAAGAGGCGTTAATAATAAGGCGCTGTATTATAAAAGCAACATGACGGACAAAATAACAACAAACTGTTGGCTTTGAAGTTTGGTCGTGTTAAAGTATAATCAATTGCTGATATGAATATGTGTCGGACTCAATTGAACAAGTAGTTGATCTGGCGAAAAGGGATAACGAAGATGATTAGGCAACGCACGCTAAAGAATGTTATTCGCGCAACTGGTGTTGGGCTACACACGGGTAAAAAAGTTTATTTAACTTTGCGACCTGCAGCGCCAGATACTGGAATAGTATTTCGACGCGTTGATCTTGATGAGCCACAAGAAGTCCATGCAGGACCTGATAATGTGACGGATACTCGGTTATCAACCACATTAGGTGAGGGTGATGCGAGCATTTCAACCGTAGAGCACTTGCTTTCAGCATTTGCAGGCTTAGGTATAGATAATGCGTATGTGGATCTTAGTGCACCAGAAGTTCCTATTATGGATGGTAGTGCAGGACCTTTCGTTTTCTTGATTCAGTCTGCGGGTATTGAAGAGCAGAATGCAGCAAAACGCTTTATCAGAATTAAAAAGAAAGTGGTTGTAGAAGAAGATGACAAGTGGGCGTCATTTGAACCTTTCGACGGCTTTAAAGTATCATTTTCAATCGACTTTAAACATCCAGCGTTCAGTCATAAGACTCAGAAAGCGATGGTGGATTTCTCATCAACTTCTTTCGTGAAAGAAGTTAGTCGTGCAAGAACCTTCGGCTTTATGAGGGACATTGAAATTTTACGCCAAAACAACCTGGCACTTGGTGGCAGCTTAGACAATGCCGTTGTTGTTGATGACTATCGGGTGTTGAATGAAGATGGTTTGCGTTACGAAGATGAATTCGTAAAACATAAAATTTTAGATGCAATTGGTGACTTATATCTATTGGGTCATAGTTTGATTGGCCACTTTAGCGGTCATAAATCAGGTCATGCCTTGAATAATAAATTGCTAAAAGCATTATTAGCTGAAAAATCATCATGGGAAGAAGTCACATTTACTGATGCGTCTCGTGCGCCGATTTCTTACATGAAGCCTGTTTCAGTAGCAGAAGCTTAAGTTTGATCGACGGGTAGCGATTTTACTCGCTGCTTGCTCTAGTGGCAATTCTTGCCAAAATTTCCGACAATTCAGGGTCGTCCAAAGCGACGGCAGCCTCGTAAAGTACCTCACATGGGACTTTTGTGGGTGTTTTTTTGACTTTAGGTTTGGTTTTTTCTACTGCGCTTGAAAAAGGCATCACTTTTATTTGAAGTGCGTAAATGGGGGACTGTAGCGCCTCGCTAATTTGCTCTTTAAGCGCGGGTGTCATGTAACGTAACTTTGTTGCCCATAATTGGTTTTCGACTAAAAGCGTGGCAATTCTGTTTTTGATGGTGACGCCACTAACATGCTGGTTGATTGGTGCTGGTATCAGTGATTTGATGGTTGAGAGGGCTTGCTCTTGCTCTTCAGCTTGATTAACAAGATTCTGCAAATGCCCTTTTTTCAAGTGCTTATTGGTATGTGTTGGCTTAAATCCCATGAAATATTAGATTCTTCTGTTGTTCTTTGGGTGGCTTCTGTATAATTGTACTACAATACTTACAATAGAATCATAAAAATACTGCTTATGTCTTTACTTAAAAAGCTTTGCCCTAATTCAGATCTAAAATCATGCAAGCCTGCTTGGGTGGTTGCATCCGTGAGCGTGTTTGTCACTGTGTTAGGTATTGGTGGTTTTGGCTTTAGTAAAGGGTATGAGTCGGCAAAAGCGGCGCCAATGAAAGAAAATGTGGCGCTTAGAGATGCGTTAAAGCGCCAAAAAGCGGATTTTGGCCGATATAAACAAAAAGAGCAGGCGCATTTAGATGCGTTAGCTTTAAAATTGGGTAAGCTCCAGGCACAGTTGATTCGTTTGGAAGCATTAGGTAGCCGGCTCACAGAAGTTGGAAATCTCAACCCGAAAGAATTTGATTTTAACAACCCACCTCCTCAAGGTGGTCCGGTTGACCTATTGGCAACCTCTGTTAGTAATACTGAACTAATGAAATCTATTGGCCAGCTTTCAAGTGGTGTCCATGATCGCGGTAACAAGTTAAATGTTCTCGAAGGTGTACTGTTAAATCGCACGATTAAAAGTGCCACGATGCCTTCTGTTTATCCTGCGAGAGTGGGTTTTGTCTCTTCTAAATTTGGTAGCCGAAAAGACCCATTCACTGGTAAGAAAACATACCATAAAGGGGTAGATATTGCGGGCAAATCTGGCTCGGATATACTCGCGGTTGCAGCTGGTGTAGTGACGTTTTCTGCAGTGCACGGTGGCCATGGCCGAATGGTTGAAATAGCCCATGGTCGTGGTTTAGTGACACGTTATGCACATAATTTATTAAATCTTGTTGATGTTGGTGACACCGTTAAAAAAGGTGAAGTGATCGCATTAATGGGGCAGTCTGGTCGTGCAACGGGTTCTCATACCCATTTTGAAGTTATGCGCGATAATAAACACGTCAATCCTGAACGCTATTTGAGAAGCCGAAAATAAGCCGTTCAACCCTCCTTGAAACAACCCATTAGAGACAAGGGATAAAGCTGAATTAAGCGAGTTTTGCCCGCTTCAATGATACCTTATCCAGAGATGGAACATCGTCGGATAAGGCTCGCAATTATCCTTCAATCGATTATAATCTTCTGTCTAATGGCGTAGTAACCTCTTTATTATATTATATTTTATTGACGCTCCGGGAAACTGGGGTGCGTTAAGGAATGACTAATGTTTAAGTCAGTACTCAAGAAAGTTTTTGGTAGTCGAAATGATCGTGTTGTAAAACGCATGATGAAAGCAGTTGAAAACATAAATGCACTGGAAGATGGCCTTAAAGCGCTTTCTGATAACGAATTAACCGCTAAGACAACAAGCTTTCGAGATAGATTAAAACAAGGTGAAACCCTTGACCAACTCATGCCGGAAGCCTTCGCTGTGGTTCGAGAGGCCAGTCGCCGAGTGTTAAAGATGCGCCATTTTGATACCCAGATGGTGGGTGGCATGGTACTGCATGATGGGAAAATCTCAGAAATGCGTACCGGTGAGGGTAAAACCTTAGTGGCTACACTGGCAGCTTACTTAAACGCATTACCCGGTAAAGGGGTGCATGTTATTACGGTGAACGACTATTTGGCGAGACGTGATGCTGAATGGATGGGGCAAATATATGGCTTCTTAGGAATGAGCACTGGCGTTGTTGTCGGTGGATTAAGTCATGATGAAAAGCAAGCCGCCTACGCCGCAGACATTACCTATGGTACCAATAACGAATATGGTTTTGATTATCTGCGCGACAATATGGTTTTCACTCCAGAGCAGAAAGTACAGCGGCCTTTAAGTTTTGCCATTATCGATGAGGTTGATTCGATTTTAATTGATGAGGCCAGAACACCGCTGATTATTTCTGGGCCAGGTGAAAACTCGCATGAAGTGTACAACCAAGTTAATGCACTTGTGCCTCAGCTAGAAAAGCAAGATATGCCTGATAAAGAGGCCTCGATGATCTCTAAAATGGAAGATCAGCCCATAATACCGGGTGATTACTCAGTTGATGAGAAGGGGCGTCAGGTTTATTTGAGCGAAGCGGGCCATGAAAGGGTGGAGGCTTTATTGATTGAGTCAGGTCTATTAGAAGACGGCGACAACTTATATAACTCTAACAATATCGCGTTAATGCACCACTTTAACTCTGCGCTAAGAGCGCATGCACTATTTCAAAAAGATGTGGATTACATTGTTAAGGATGACAAGATTGTCATCGTTGATGAGTTCACGGGTCGTACATTACCAGGCAGGCGCTGGTCTGATGGTTTGCACCAAGCAGTAGAAGCAAAAGAAGGGGTGAGTATTCAGGCAGAGTCTCAAACCTTAGCGTCCATTACGTTCCAAAACTATTTCAGGGTATTTGATAAATTGTCTGGTATGACGGGTACAGCGGATACCGAAGCCTATGAATTACAACAAATTTATGGTTTAGAAGTTGTGGTGGTTCCAACTAACCGCCCAATGGTTCGTAAAGATTTTGGTGATGTTATTTTCCTGACTCAGAAAGAAAAATATGTGGCCATTTTGGAAGACATTAAAGGCTGTGTTGCAGAGCAACGTCCTGTTCTTGTGGGGACGGCCTCGATTGAAAGCTCAGAGATTATTTCCAAACTATTAAATGATGCCGGTGTTGTACATGAGGTGCTTAATGCTAAGCAGCATGAGCGTGAAGCGCACATTGTAGAAAATGCAGGTATGCCTGGTGCAATCACCATTGCGACTAATATGGCGGGTCGTGGCACGGATATTGTGTTAGGTGGTAACTTAAAAGCGTTATTGCTGGCGTTAGGTGAGGATGCCTCTGAAGAGCAAATAATGGCTGTGCAATCTGAGTGGGAAGCACGGAATAAATTGGTTTTAGATAAAGGTGGCTTGCATATTATCGGCACCGAGCGGAATGAATCACGACGGGTTGATAATCAGCTTCGTGGCCGTGCTGGCCGGCAGGGGGATGCAGGTTCTAGTCGTTTCTACTTGGCGCTTGATGATGATTTGATGCGTATTTTTGCGTCACCTCGATTAGCCAACATGATGCGTAAGTTGGGTATGGGTGATGGAGAAGCTGTTGAGCATACCTTAGTGAGTAGAGCGATTGAGAACGCGCAACGTAAAGTGGAAGGCCGTAACTTTGATGTGCGTAAGCAGTTGTTGAAGTTTGATGATGTTGCCAATGACCAGCGTAAGGTCATTTATGAGCAGCGTAATGACCTCATGGGGTCTGCCGATATTTCTGAAAACTTGCATGCTATTCGTGAAGACGTTGTCAATGGTGTGGTTGATGAGTTTATCCCACCCCAAAGTTTAGAAGAGCAATGGAATGTCCCTAGCCTAGAAGATGCTTTGCACAATGAGTTTGGGTTACCCATTCCTGTGCAGCAATGGCTGAAAGAAGATGATGATCTACATGAAGAAACGTTAAGAAAACGCGTCATTGATGAAATTGAAGCAGCATACGATCAAAAGGCGCAGTTACCTGGGCCTGAGGTGATGCGCGGTATTGAAAAAGAAATCATGCTGAGTATTTTAGATAGCCATTGGAAGGATCATTTGGCGGCTATGGATTACTTACGTCAGGGCATTGGTTTACGGGGTTATGCACAAAAAAATCCAGAGCAAGAATATAAACGTGAATCATTTGAAATGTTCCAGCAGATGCTGGAAAGCATTAAGCATGAAGTGGTGACAGTGCTCTCTCGCATTGAGTTGCGCCCAGAAGCTGAAGTGGAAGATTTTGAATCTAACCATCAGTTACCTGAGATGGATTTCCAGCATGCACCCGCAGAGATGTTGCTGGGTGCTGAGAGTGATGTGTCTGCTGACGCTGAACCACCATTACAGGCGCCCGCTGCAGAAGATGCTGAGGCACATAAACCCTTTGTGCGTGATGGCCGAAAAGTGGGGCGAAATGAGCCCTGTCCTTGCGGATCAGGTAAAAAATTCAAACAATGCCATGGGAAGTTAAGCTAAATGCCCGTTGGTCTTTTACCTGTAACAGAGCTATTACCTATCTCTGGTGTTTCATTGGCAACCACAAATGCTGGTGTGAAGCAGGCTGATCGTGATGATGTGCTGTTGATGGCATTGGCTGAAGGCTCAGAGGTTGCGGCGGTTTTTACGCAAAATGCCTTTTGTGCAGCCCCTGTTGTTTTGGCTAAAACGCATTTGGCGGCAACAAAACCTCAATATTTACTGGTTAACTCGGGTAATGCGAATGCGGGAACAGGAGAGCCAGGCATGCAGGCAGCACTGGAAACGTGTGAGGCTGTTGCTGCAAATACGCGTTGTGCTGCGGACGCTGTTTTGCCCTTTTCAACGGGCGTAATTGGTGAACTGTTACCAAGTGCTAAAATTGCAGATGCGGTTCCAGCGCTATTGTCATCACTATCTGAAAACCATTGGGTCGCTGCGGCAAAAGCCATTATGACGACAGATACGATGGCCAAAGGCATAAGCCAAACAGTCGATATAGGTGGTCAAACGATTACCATTACGGGTATTGCGAAAGGCTCAGGAATGATCTGCCCGAATATGGCGACGATGTTAAGCTATGTTGCGACGGATGCTAAAGTTGATGCGGCACTGTTACAAAAAACATTGTCTGAAGGTGTGGACAGGTCATTTAATAGCATCACTGTCGATGGTGATACCTCCACTAATGATGCTTGTGTCTTGGTTGCAACGGGTAGCTCTAATGTTTCGGTCTCCGGTTTTGAGTCTGAGTTTAAGGCTGCGGTTGAGTTGGTATTAAAGCATTTAGCGCAAAGTATTATTCGAGATGGCGAAGGGGCAACTAAGTTTGTTTCTGTGATAGTTGATTCGGCAAATGATGATGCTGAGGCAAAGCAAGTTGCCTATACGGTGGCTCACTCACCGTTAGTGAAAACGGCCTTGTTTGCAAGTGACCCTAACTGGGGGCGGATTTTAGCCGCTGTTGGTCGTGCGGGTATTGACAATTTAGATGTTAATTTGATCGACATCTCATTGGGTGATGTGTGTATAGTTGAAGCGGGTGGTAAAGCGCAAAGCTATACAGAAGCTCAAGGGCAGGCAGTAATGCTTGGGTCAGAAATTATAATTCGTGTTACTTTAAATCGTGGTGATTGTTCTCGTACTGTATGGACGACGGATTTGTCTTACGATTATGTTAAAATTAATGCGGAATACCGAACCTAAAACTAGGTGAAAAGGATAAATTGAGTTGACTGATATAAAAGATACTTTAGAAAGCTTAAAAGCCTCTAGTGATATGTTGCAAGAAAGTTCTGATCAAATTAGTGAGTTAACCTCATCCATTGATGAGTTTTCTAACCAAGCGAATTTATTGGCTCTAAATGCAATGATTGAAGTGGCTAAAGTCGGCACCAGTGGTAAGGCGCTATCAGAGTTAGCTGAGGAAATTTCGACATTGGCAACGAAAAGTGCGGGTGTCGCATCTGGTATTGGCGAAATAGTACAGTCCGTTCGTGAAAAAGAGTCGGATGACTAAAAGTCTTAATTCAACTGTTTCTGTGGCAGTTGGTGTTGTGATTAACTCTGAGCAACAAATATTCATTACTAAACGTCCCGATCATGTTCACCAAGGTGGGCTTTGGGAATTCCCCGGTGGAAAACAAGAGCTTGGCGAAAGCCGTGTTCAAGCATTAGCGCGTGAGCTGTTTGAAGAAATTGGTGTTGTTGTGCAGCAAGCTCAGCCATTAATTCAAGTTGTGCATGATTATGGTGACAAGAAAGTAAAGTTAGATGTTTGGCAAGTGACTGAATTTTCAGGGGTTGCACATGGTAAAGAAGGCCAAGAGGGCGCTTGGGTTCCCATAGCAAGGCTTGCTGATTATGCATTCCCTGCGGCAGATGATGTGATTCTAACTGCCATACAGCTGCCGGATGTGTACGCGATTAGCGGCCAAAATTTGTCTTGTATTGCCGACCAAGTAAAGTCTGCACTGCTCACTGGTATTCGGTTATTTCAATTACGTGTTAAGGGGTCATTTGAACAGATTCAAAAAGTGTCTGAGTTGATCATTCCCTTGATTCATGCTGAAACTGGTAAGTGTTTATTGAGTCGTAACATTGAATGGGTTGAACCGTTGGGGTTTGATGGTGTGCACCTGTCATCCGAGCAAGTGACTTTTTTGCAAGAGCGGCCTTTGGCTAAAGGATTTTTGGTCGCGGGGTCTTGTCATAATCAGCGCGAGCTTGAATGTGCACAGCGGTTAGGTGTTGATTTTGTGGTGCTCTCACCCGTTCAGAAAACAGCCTCCCATCCTGGTGCTGAGCCTATGGGGTGGTCACAATTTGCCGCTTTTTGTGAAACGACCGTGTTACCTGTTTATGCTTTGGGTGGTTTACAGCGTGAAGATGTAGATCGCGTAAGAGATCTTGGGGGTAGAGGGGTTGCCGCCATTCGAGGGGCAGGTTTTTAGTCTTTTTCTTCGTCGTTGGTTGCCGGAGCCATTTCTTGGCTAGGTACTTTATAACCTTCAGAAAACCATTCACCTAAATCGATCAGTTTACAGCGCTCACTGCAAAAGGGTTTCCATTTAGCATCAGCTGACCAAGTAACCGATTCGCTACAGGTGGGGCACTTTACTTTGGTTATTTTACTCATTTAAATAATGCAGCGCGTTAGAGAAAAAGTAATATCATCGGTTATTGGTGTTGGTCGATCTGTTAGATGTGCTGTTAGAAAACGGATGGCAAAACGGTGTTTGCCGCCACTAATCTCAGCATACATATCGCTTGTATCAATAGTCACTCGTATGATTTGTGCCGGTTGGCTAGGCTCTAATGTTTCTTGGTAAAAACCATTTTCAGCGATTAACTGTATTGGTTGTGCACTGCTACGAATCAGTTGCAATATTAGTTGGCTCGCTTGTTTGACTGCATCAAAGGTACTGAACCACTCTTGAAGAGTTGCGTTTCGTACTTCGGGGGCTTGCGATAACCAGTTATGGTATTGAGGTAAATCAAAGTCACAGGTACCACCGGGAATACTGGTGCGTTGCATAATACTTTTGATAAAGTCAGTATTTCGCAGGTTTAAGCCTACTTGGCCGCTTAATTCGAATAGTTGCTTGCTGAGGTGGTCGAGATCGGACATGACATTGTCGAGTACACTGGCGTCAACACCAGGCATTTCTGCCATTTTAGAAAGGTTGTTACTTTGTCTGTCGAGCTCTTTGAGTAATTCAGACTTTAAATCGGCTCTTCCACCAATACAAAGAATTTCAATTAGCGTATCAACAGAAGCCCTCGCATCCCACTTGGTACTACCGGACAGGTGGTGTTCTGCACGAGCAAACAGTTGCTCAAGACGGAGTAACGTCCTGATTCGCTCGTTGATTGGAAGCTCGTAAATAACCTGATTTGGCACTCAAAAATCCTAGCAGTGATAATACTCTGAATATAATACTATTTTAGTAGTGTGGCGAGTAAAAAACAGGGGTCTAAGTCACTTTTTACGTGATAATTTGTGCAGTATATCATTATGTCTTGTGGTTGTGCTGAATAGTTACCGTTGCTGTGACTATTCTTGTTGTAGGCTCATGTTGTTGCCAGAGGCGTTGTGGTTAACTGCCAGCTAGGGTGAGGTATTGTTGATGTAATGACTTAACTGATTCAGTTAGTTGTTCTACTGTCATCGTGTTGTCAATGACATCATCAGCATAGCTTAAACGGGCATCACGGCTAAATTGAACATTAAGAATGCGTTGCACCTCATCATCAGTCAACTTATCTCGTTTTTTGACACGTTCTATTTGTATGTTAGGTGGTACATCGACCACCAGTAAACGGTCAATAAGGTCTTGCTGATTTGTTTCCAGTAATAGTGGCATGCACATCAAACAATACGGGGTGGAGAGTGCGCCTATGCAATATTTGATGGTGTCTCGAATTCGAGGGTGGAGTAAATTCTCTAGCCATTGTCGGTGGCTTTCGTTGCCAAAAACCAAGTTTCTTAATAGCTTTCGGTCTAGGTTGCCATTTGGTAATAAAAGCTGGTCGCCAAAGTGCTTCACAATATCTGCAACTGCAGGTTGCCCTGGTTCTACTAATTCACGGGCAATAATATCGGCATCCAATACTGGTATTTGGTGATTGTGCAGAAAAAGGTCTGTGACGGTTGTTTTTCCGGAGCCGATGCCTCCAGTGACGCCGATGACTAACATGATTTAAAAAAAGCCTGTAAAAAATGGCCTGTATGAGAAGCCGGGTTTTGGGAAACTGTTTCCGGAGTGCCAACCGCGACAATTTCACCGCCATTGCTACCACCCTCTGGGCCGAGGTCAATCACCCAATCGGCTGTTTTGATGACGTCTAAATTGTGTTCAATGACCACAACCGTATTACCGTGATCTCTTAACCTGTGTAGTACGGTTAAGAGCAGTTGAATATCATGGAAGTGTAAGCCGGTAGTAGGTTCATCTAGAATATAGAGAGTATTGCCAGTGTCGCGCTTGGATAATTCTTTAGCGAGTTTAACGCGCTGGGCTTCACCACCGGACAGGGTTGTCGCGTTTTGTCCTAAGGTAATATAAGAAAGACCAACATCTAAGAGCGTTTGAAGCTTTCTTGCAATGGCTGGAATGGCATCAAAAAATTCTCGAGCCTCTTCAACTGTCATTTGTAGGACTTCATGAATGTTTTTATTCTTGTATTGAATTTGTAGTGTTTCCCTATTATAGCGATGTCCTTTGCAGACATCACAGTTGACATAAATATCCGGCAAAAAGTGCATTTCAACTTTAATTAAGCCATCACCTTGGCAAGCCTCACAGCGGCCACCTTTCACATTAAAGCTGAATCGCCCTGGTGTATAGCCCCTAGAGCGAGCCTCTTGGGTGCCAGCAAACATTTCTCTAATGGGGGTTAAAATGCCTGTGTAGGTGGCAGGGTTTGATCTGGGGGTGCGGCCAATAGGGCTTTGATCGATATCAACGACTTTATCAAAATGCTCAATGCCTTCAATTCTGTCATGTGTTGCAGGTTCAGTGTGCGCTCTGTTGAGCTCTCTAGCCGCGTATTTGTAGAGTGTCTCATTGATAAGGGTTGATTTTCCAGAGCCAGATACACCTGTAATACAGGTTAATAAACCTGAGGGGACATGAATGGTGACATCTTTTAAATTGTTGCTAGAGGCACCGAAGACACTCAGGATTTTGTCTTCAGGGAATGGGGTGAGTTTTTCAGGAATTTGAATGCTTTTCTTTCCAGATAGGTATTGTCCTGTTAATGACTCTTCACTTTGTTCTATGTCGTGAGGTAAGCCTTGAGCAATAATGGCACCGCCATGAATGCCCGCACCAGGGCCGATGTCGACAACAAAATCTGCTTCCCGAATGGCATCCTCATCATGTTCGACGACAATGACCGTGTTACCAAGATCGCGTAAATGTTTTAAGGTGCTTAATAAGCGTTGATTGTCACGCTGGTGTAATCCAATGGAAGGTTCATCAAGCACATATAATACGCCAACGAGCCCTGCACCAATTTGGCTGGCTAAGCGAATACGTTGGGCTTCTCCACCAGATAGGGTGTTGGCACTTCGCTCTAGGGTTAAGTAATCCAAGCCTACATTGACTAAAAAGGTTAAACGTTGGGCTATTTCAGAAACGATTTTTTTGGCAATTTCTCCGCGTTTTCCTGGTAAAGAAAATGTTTTGAATAGCTCTGCGGCTTTGCCAATTGGGAGAGTGGCAACCTCAGGTAGGTTTTGTTTATTAATAAAAACATTTCTCGCTGCAACATTTAGTCGCGTACCACCACAATCTTGGCAGTCATGTGACGATAAATATTTACCCAGTTCTTCGCGGACTGTGTTGGATTCTGTTTCTTGGTAACGGCGCTTCATGTTAGGGATAATGCCTTCAAAAGGCTGTTGTTGCCGTGTTTTTTTGCCCTTAGCATTGATGAATTCAAAGTCAATGATCTCACCTTGGCTACCATATAAAATGCGTTGTTTATCGCTGTCGGCAAGTTGCTCAAAGGGAATGTCTAGGTCAAATTTGTAATGCTCTGAGAGTGACTGGATTAACTGGAAGTAATAGCCATTCCTTCTGTCCCAACCTCTAATAGCACCTTCAGAAAGAGTTAAACCTGGGTGTGAGACAATACGTTGCTCATCAAATGAAGAGGCGATGCCTAGTCCATCACAGGTAGGGCAAGCACCGGCAGGATTATTGAATGAGAACAAACGGGGCTCTAATTCAGGGATGCTGTAGCCACATTCTTTACAAGCATATTTTGCAGAAAAAATGAGGTCAGCTTTGTCGGGGTCATCCATGTAGGCAATTTTGGCCAAGCCATCTGCCATATTGAGTGCTGTTTCAAAGGACTCGGCCAACCGCAGCTTTAGCTCTTCTCTTACTTTAAACCGGTCGATGACGACATCAATACTGTGTTTTTGGTGCCGTTCTAGTTCTGGTACATCAAGTAGCTCTAGTAATTCGCCATTGATTCTGGCGCGGACATAACCTTGAGATAAGAGCTCTGCGATGAGTTTTTTGTGCTCTCCTTTACGTTCCCGAATTACTGGGGCTAAGAGCATCATTTTACTACCCTCAGGCAAGGTGAGGGTAGTGTCTACCATGTGCGAGATGGTTTGTGCTTCAAGTGTGATGTGATGCTCAGGACAAATAGGTGTGCCAACTCGTGCGAATAGGAGCCTTAAATAGTCATGAATCTCTGTGATGGTGCCAACGGTTGAGCGAGGGTTGTGTGAGGTGGATTTTTGCTCAATAGAAATGGCAGGAGATAAACCTTCAATATGATCAACATCGGGCTTTTCCATCATGGATAAAAATTGGCGTGCATAAGCGGATAGGGACTCGACATAGCGGCGTTGACCCTCGGCGTATATGGTATCAAAAGCCAGTGATGATTTACCCGAGCCTGAAAGCCCTGTAATGACAATAAATTTGTCCCTTGGCAGGTCAATATCGATGTTTTTTAAGTTGTGGGTTCTGGCCCCTCGTACTTTAATGAAATCCATGTTATTTTCCGCCGACAATCGAACCTGTTAATATACTCTGGCTTGGCCGATAAGCCAATTTTTCAAACAACTAAATTAAGGGAGTTGCTGGGTGGGTGCTGATGTCAGTATTTTAAGCCGTATGACCCGTGTAGAGCGCAGGGCAACTCAGTCTTTGGCCATTATTTACGCCTTAAGAATGTTAGGGCTGTTTATGATTCTGCCGGTATTTGCGCTTTTCGCAGAAGACTTGCCTGGCTCTACCCCTGTGCTAGTAGGGTTGGTGATGGGGATCTATGGGTTAACTCAAGCCTGCTTGCAAATTCCTTTTGGTATGTTGTCTGATCGGGTGGGTCGAAAGCCTGTCATGATTGGGGGGCTAGTGCTATTTGCCGTTGGCAGTGTTGTGGCGGCAACGGGGGAGAGCATTGGGGTTGTTTTATTGGGTCGAGCGCTACAGGGCGCCGGGGCAATTGCCGCTGTTGTTATGGCATTGGCTGCCGATTTAACCCGTGAAGAGCAGCGAACCAAAGTCATGGCGAGTATTGGCATGAGTATCGGCATGTCATTCATGATTGCGATGGTGGCAGGCCCTATCTTGAATCAATGGATTGGGGTGCCAGGTATTTTCGGGTTAACAGCCGTATTAGCGGTGTTGGGTATTGCTGTGGTGATTTGGGTTGTGCCTACGCCTAAGGTGAGCCGTGTGCACAGGGATGCACAAACGGTGCCTGCTCAGTTAAAAGGGGCTATCGCGGATAGTAGTTTGTTGCGTTTAGACCTTGGTATTTTTTCGTTACATTTTGTTTTGATGTCGAGCTTTTTAGTGTTGCCGTTAATTTTAAAAGGGCAATTTGGTTTTGCACCGAGTGATCATTGGCAACTGTATTTGTCGGTATTGGTGTTATCGGTTTTTTTGATGGTGCCATTTGTTATTTTGGCGGAAAAGTATCATCAAATGAAAAAAGTATTCGTGGGGGCGGTGTTGATGATCGCTTTGTCACAATTCATACTTTTTTTTATTCACAGTAGTTTCTGGTCTTTGGCTTGTGTGCTCCTACTTTTCTTTATTGCATTCAACCTATTGGAATCTGTTCTTCCCTCTTTGATCTCTAAAATTGCGCCAGCACAGAGTAAAGGGACTGCGATGGGGGTCTATTCAACCAGTCAGTTTTTCGGTACATTCCTTGGAGGGTTGTTAGGTGGCGTGGTTCATCAGCAGTTCAATCTACATGCCGTCTTTATTCTTAACGCGTGTGTTGCCACAGTGTGGTTAATTGTCGCTTTTGGTATGAAAAATCCTCGTTATTTGTCTAACTATTTGTTGAATGTGGGTGAGTTAGATGAACAGCATGCCGCTCATTTACAAGTGCAACTAACTCAAGTGAGAGGCGTTGCCGAAGTGGTGATTATGTTGGATGAAGGCGTGGCCTATTTAAAGGTCGATAAGCGGGCATTAGACCTAGACGCATTGTTAGCATTTTCAAAAAGTTAAATTACAGTCATTACCAGGGAGTTTACTGTGGCAGGAGTCAATAAAGTTATTATCTTAGGAAACCTAGGGCAAGATCCTGATGTGCGTTATACCGCAGATGGTCGTGCGATTGTGAACTGCAATATCGCAACGAGTGAGTCGTGGAAAGATAAGCAGTCTGGTGAAAAACGCGAGAAAACGGAATGGCATCGTGTCGTTTTCTTCGGTGGTGTTGCTAAGGTTGCTGCTGAGTATTTGAAAAAAGGCAGTAAAATATATGTTGAAGGTAAACTGCAAACTCGGCAATGGGAAGATCAGCAAGGCCAGAAAAAATATACCACTGAGGTGGTTGTTGATGGTTTTAACGGCGTGATGCAAATGTTAGATAGTCGAGGCTCTGGTGGTACAGCGAACTATGATCAAAGCGCACCACCTCAAGGTCAGCAAAATCAGCCAAGCTACAATCCTGGCGGTGGTGGTCAGCAACAGCCTTCTTCAGCCCCTGCTGCGATGGAGCCTATTGATGACTTTAATGATGATATTCCGTTTTAGAGGTCACCTAAGACCTGTTTTGTAAAATTATTTATATAAGCACCTATTTGTAGGTGCTTTTTTATTTCTGCGCCAGGAAATAATGTAAAAAAATGTCTTGCGGTTTTCCGGGTATGTGGTACCTTGTGTTTTTGTAAAATATAAGGGTTGGGTTTGTGCAGAAAACATTTGTCATGAATTCAGGCGAGCGATATTGCATACTTGTGGATAACGCTACTTGCTTGCCTTTGTATTTTCCAAATCTTTATATAACCACTCAAATTCGAAATAAGTCGCTTTCTTTTTCTGCAATGGAGTCGTCTCTAAGCAGTATTTCAGTTTTAATACGGTTTTTTGATGAGCGGAGTGAGAATGTTGACGTTCGATTTCAGAAAGGGAAATTTTTAGGCGAGGCTGAATTAGATGCCATTAGAGACTTTTGTCAGAAAAAGTTTCGTGCTAGTACACAAGAATCAGATGACATAACCACATTATCAAAGTTAGGTGGGTGTGGTGAAAAAGTCAGTGCTGGAACAGAGTATGTGCGACTAACCGTGATTGCGCAGTATGTGAAGTGGCTGGCTGAGCAAGTTGCTGGTTCCTCTATGGATCGCTTGAAAATGGCGCAGATAGAAAGAATGGAGAAAGGCCTTAAATCAAGACGGCCTGTGAAGAAAAGCCGAAATGCAGAAACTGATGAGAAGGGTTTGTCAGCAGAGCAACTGGAATTATTATTTGAAATTTTTAGGCCTAACTCAAGACTTAACCCGTTTAACGATGGTTCCGTTCGAACGCGGAATCGTTTGATTTTTCTAATGCTTTATCATCTAGGTTTGAGAGGTGGTGAGCTTCTGAATTTACGAGTAAGTGATATTGACTTTGGATCAAACCAATTGATTATCGCGCGTAGGGCGGATGAAAAAAATGATCCGCGTAAATATCAGCCTTTAGTAAAAACATTAGATCGGCGGCTGCCGTTGAAAGAAACGTTGGCAAAAGAAATACATCACTACATCCTCAGAGATAGAAGAAAGATACCTAACTCATCGCGAAATGATTTCCTTTTTATTGCTCATAAATCAGGGCCAACACAAGGTCAACCGCTTTCTAAATCAGCCTATAAAAAAGTTGTTGATGTTGTTCGTAAAGCATCACCCTCTTTATCGAATTTAACAGGCCATCAATTGCGACATGCATGGAATGAATCATTTTCTGATCAGATGGATTCTATGGATGAGCCTCCGAGCGAAGAACGGCAAGAGAAAATCAGATCATACCTTATGGGATGGAAAGAGGGTTCGGGAACAGCAGCCACTTATAATAAGCGGTTTATAAAAAGAAAGGCGCATGAGGCAGCTTTAGGTCTGCAGGAAGGTATGGTCAGATTGCCGAAGGGAATAAATCATGAGTAGTGCGGGTGAAGGCGTTGTTATTGCTGCTGGTGTACAGGATTATTCTAAGGCAGGTTACTTATTTAATTTTGATGGGAAGTATTGGCAGTTAGACAAAAATACAAAAATTGCTGTCGGGACTGTTTGTGAGTTGCTAGATGATCAATGTGTTGATGGTTATGTAAAGACGTTGACGTATTACGCTCGAAATTACTCCGCATCTCATGTGAAGAATATTAACGAGAGGTTTTTGCATTTTCTTCGGTTCACAGAGGCATCAGGAGTGGCTAGTGTGGCTCTACTAAACTATAGAGCCAATTTGACTAGGAACAATGAATGGTACCTAGGAACTATTCGTGGCTTTCTCAAAAAATGGCATGATCTTGGCTATGCAGGTGCGCCAAGTGAAGCCATCGAGTTGTTAGATGGTTGGACAATCAGGGGTAATGTCAAAGGTGATGTCATCAAGCGGCTTGACCCAGTTAAAGGCCCCTTGAGTGACCTAGAGCTACAAGGCTTTAATGAAGGCGCAGTACAAGCTTTCGAACGTGGAGTTATCTCACTAACAGATATGGCGATGGGTTTGCTAATAAGCAACACCGGTCGTCGCCCCATTCAAATATCTCATTTGCGCTTGAAAGATATTTTAAATGGAAAAAACAAACGGGGCGATAGCACTTACTTAGTCAATATGCCTAGAGCAAAACAGAGGGCAACAGACTTTCGTAAACAATTTAAGCAATTTGCTATTACGGAAGAGTTGTGGGTGATATTGACTGCCCAAGCTGAACACGTTGTACGGTCAGTGGAGGTAAAGCTAGGTTATACACTTCAAAAACATGACCGGCTAGAGTTGCCATTATTCCTCGATATGGCTGAGTTGGTCGGTATAAAGTCACCACAAAATTTAAGAGCTGTGCTAAAAACTGATCAGCTGCACATTAAGTCATCAAAAATAACAGAAGTTTGCAAAACGATTGCAGACAGTGCCGAGTTATATTCCGAGAGAACAGGGGAACCGCTTAATATTTCCTCAAATCGCTTTCGTTACACAACAGGCACTAGGGCTGCTCGGGAAGGTTTTGGAGTAATGGTGATCGCTGAACTGCTGGATCATTCCGATACCCAGAATGCGGGTGTTTATATCGAAAATATACCAGAGCATGTCGAGAGCCTAGATAAAGCAGTAGGTCATCAAATGGCTCGTTATGCACAAGCATTTTCTGGCGTACTTGTGGACACTGAGCAAGCTGCAATACGAGGAGATAACCTAGACAGTCGGGTGAGGGCTGATGGCGAAGGTATTGGAACTTGCGGGAGTTACGGTTTTTGTGGCGCGAGTGTGCCAATACCGTGCTATACCTGCATGCATTTTCAGCCTTGGTTGGACGGCCCTCATGAAATGGTTTATGACAATCTTATTGTTGAGCGCCAAAGGTTACTGGAAGTGACTGGTGACCAACAAATTGCAGCGGTAAATGATCGCAGTATCTTGGCAGTAGCCGATGTTATTCAACGATGCGTGGCGCGTAGAGCGGTGTTGTCTAATGGCTGAACTATTTAGCTTTTCCTCACGAGCAGAGCTGGATGCTAAAGAGAATTTACAGTGCTTCATTCAGCAGTGTAAAACTGAATTGACAGTTTTCGGTAGTGATCTTGATTGGCGAGAGTGGCGGTGGCCAAAGGCTGGGAACTTTACCAAGCTTGGTGCCAATTCAAGAACGAAAGATGGCGCTGATAAGCTCGATGAGCAATTCATTGATTTTGCAAAAGCGTATTTTAGATACCAGCAAGGGCATAAGCCTACTGGTGCAAAAAACGAACTCAAAGCACTTCGAACGATTGAGGCTGCTTTGTTGCAAAGTGAGTCGTCAGCTTCGATCAGCAACCTTTCACTATCAACATTAGACCAAGCCGCACAGTTAATGCGAGAGCACTATGCGAAAGAGTCTGATTATCATGGTGGAAGAGAGTTAGAAAGACTTGCCAAGTTTGTTACTTCAAAGAAACTCATCGCTCAGGATCTCAGTGGATGGATAAGTCCAATCCTACGGAAAAAAGACGACATACAAACGGGAGAAAAGGCAAAAACTCGGCGTGAACAGAAAATGCCGTCAGAAGAGGCTTTAACTGCATTGGCAGAAATTTTTGCAAATAAACCCTCTGAGCCAAAAGATATTTTTACTTCCGCTACGTTTGCGATGTTGATGTGTGCGCCTTCACGTATTACGGAGATTTTTGAGTTACCTGTGGATTGTGAGGTGGAACAGAAAGACTCAAAAGGTGTGATGCGTTATGGTTGGCGCTTTTATTCAGGAAAAGGCTTCGGTGCAGACATTAAGTGGATACCGACTGAGATGGTGGGCGTTGCCAAAGAGGCTGTCAGCCGCCTTAAAATACTGACTTCGGAATCTAGGAAGCTGGCAAAATGGATGGAAGCAAACCCCAATAAATTTTATCGGCATGAAAGCTGCCCCTCTGTTTCAGAGAGTGAGCCTCTGACAATGAGCGAGGTGTGTCAGGCTCTCGGGTTGGCATGTGATACTAAAAAGGCGACTCGAACATCTTTAAATAACTGCGGGTTAGAGCAAAAGGATGGGGTATATACATTATCTCATCTTTGGCAGTATGTGCTTTCTCGTCAGCCAAAAGGCTTTCCGTGGTTAAGCAAAGAGAAAAGCATCAAATACAGCAAAGCCTTATTTTCTATGCAGCGCAACTTACTCCATAACTCACACGGAACAAGCCCGGTCATTTTGTGGAAGCCCACAAACAACGTCTTTAATAACGATCTTTCGCCAAGAATGAGCCTTCAGGGTGATTCTCATCGTAGTGTTTTTGACCGTTATGGGTATCAGGGAGAGGATGGAAATCGCCTTAAACTAACTTCCCATCAAGCGCGTCACCTGCTGAATACGATTGCTCAGCGCGGCGGCCTTTCACAGTTACAAATTGCAAAATGGTCGGGTCGTGCAGAAGCCAAACAAAATCGCACATACAACCATATGAGCGAGTATGAAATGGTTGCATTGGCGGAAGGGTTAGATACCTCATTAACGCTATTTGGGCCATCTGGGGAGGTAGAAAAACACATTCCCGTGACAATTCAGGAATTCAATACCCTTGAGAAAGGTGCTGTTCATATCACAGAGTTTGGTGTGTGCGTTCATGACTTCACCATGTCTCCCTGTGAAAAATATCGGGACTGTTTAAATTGCACAGAACAAGTTTGCATTAAGGGTGAAAAAGATAAGCTTGCCAGAATTAAAAAACGGCTAAATGAAGTAGAAGACCATTACACTGGCACTAAAGCAGCTATGGGCGAAGGAGTAGCGGGTGCTGATCGTTGGTATGATTACCACAAAAATACACTAAGGCGCTTACACGAGTTAGTTTCAATCCTTGAAAATCCTAGCGTACCTGATGGCGCTCAAATTAAATTGAAAAATGACAAAGCATTTAGTCCGCTTCGCAGAGCAATTGATTCAAAAGTGGCCAAACCCGTGTCACCCAGTGACGAAGAGCTCAAAATGCTTGATGATATGACGAAGTTATTAGGGGGTGGTCTTGGCTAAGCACCTAACAAACCGAGATATTGAAGCGATTCTTAACATTATTCACGCCCACGATAACGAAAAATTAACGTGGGAGGGTATTTGTGAGGCAGCCGAGGGGGTTGTTGGAAAAAAACCTACCCGCCAGTCTTTGTCTGCGAACCAAACCATTAAAGAAGCCTATAAGGCCAAGAAGGTTTCACTTAAGCTGAGTGCGCCAACCCAGCCGAAGCCAAGCAGTCTGACAGCCGCCGCTGATCGTATTGCTCGGCTACAAAGTGAAAATGATACTCTGAAAATGAAAAATGATGCACTTTTAGAACAATTTGTGCGCTGGCAATACAATGCGTATAAATACGGCCTTAAAGAACGCCAACTGAATGAGCCTTTGCCAAGAATTGACAGAGAAAGAACCGAGTAGCCTGCGTTGGCGCTCATATTTTAATTGGAAAATTAACCTTATGTTCGAACAAACTTTTAAAAATATCGACGATATCTTTCGCAAAGACGCGGGTTGTTCCAGCGAACTGGATTACACAGAGCAATCGTCTTGGATGCTATTTCTAAAATATCTCGATGACCTAGAACATGAGAAGTCACTAGAAGCTGAGTTGATGGGAGAAGAATACCAATACATCCTTGATGACAAACACCGTTGGGGCACATGGGCAGCGCCAAAAGGTGCCAAGGGCGACTTTGACCACAATAATGCCCTGACCGGTGATGACTTAATGGATTATGTGGATGGCGAATTATTTCCTTACCTCAAAGCCTTTAAGCAACGGGCAGAAAGCCCGAACACCATTGAATATAAAATTGGTGAAATTTTTGGTGAAATCAAAAACAAAATTCAAAGCGGCTATTCCTTGCGTGATGCACTAGAAAAAGTAGATGAATTACGCTTTCGCTCACAAGAAGAAAAGCATGAGCTTTCCCACCTATACGAAACAAAAATCAAAAACATGGGCAATGCTGGTCGCAATGGTGGTGAGTACTACACACCGCGCCCGCTAATTCGCGCGATGATAGATGTGACTCAACCAAAAATAGGTGAAACCATTTACGATGGCGCAGCAGGTTCAGCAGGTTTTTTGTGTGAGGCATTCGATTATCTGCGCCAAGGTGGGCGTAAGAAAAAGCAGCTTTCGACCAGTGATTTAAAAACGCTGCAAGAAAACACCTTCTATGCCAAAGAGAAAAAATCACTGGCCTATGTGATCGCCATTATGAATATGATTTTGCATGGCATTGAAGCACCTAACGTGATTCACACCAATACCTTGGGTGAGAACCTGCAAGACATAACCCCAAGCAATCAGCATGATGTGATTCTTGCCAATCCACCTTTTGGGGGCAAAGAGCGCAAAGAAGTGCAACAAAATTTCCCGATTAAAACAGGTGAAACCGCCTTTTTGTTTTTGCAGCACTTTATCAAAATGCTCAAACCAGGTGGCCGTGCTGCGGTTGTGATTAAAAATACGTTTTTGAGCAACTCTGATGCTGCTGCTTTGCGTAAAGAGTTACTGGAGAACTGTAATTTGCATACTGTGCTGGATTGTCCTGCTAAAACTTTTTTGGGGGCAGGCGTTAAAACGGTAGTGTTGTTTTTTACCAAAGGTGAGCCAACGCAGAAAGTATGGTTTTATCAGCTCGATCCTGGCCGTAGCTTAGGGAAGACAAATCCACTTAATGATAATGATTTAAAAGAATTTATTGAGCTTCAAAAAAGTTTTGATGATTCTGATCAATCTTGGTTATTAAATGTGAGTGGTCTTGATCAAAGTAGTTGGGATTTGTCGGTGAAAAACCCGAATGCTGAAGAAGAGGTGGTATTACGTGAGCCTAAGGTGATTATTGAGGAAATTATTGCTTTGGATAAAGAGAGCGAAGCGATTCTTGGTAAGGTTCAGGAGTTGTTGTAATGGTATGGAAAACATCAAAGCTTGGAGATGCCTGCGAAATGATAAAGCGTGGCGTTGGGCCGAAATATCTTGATGAGGGTGGTATTTGTGTAGTTAATCAAAAATGTGTGCGTGGCCACTCAGTTAATTATACTTTAGCCCGTCGACATGACTTAGACTCAAAAAAAGTTAATGAAGAGCGTTATATAAAAGTTGGTGATGTTCTTGTTAACTCAACTGGCACCGGAACCCTTGGTCGCGTAGCACAAATAAGAGCTGTGCCACCCGAGCCAACAACTGTTGATACACATGTAACAATAGTTCGCCCAAAACCAAACGTATTCTTCGATGATTTTTTTGGCTATATGCTAATAAAAATTGAAGAGGAAATTACATTGGCTGGGGAAGGCGCAAGCGGTCAAACAGAACTAGCAAGAACAAAGCTAGAAAATGAATTCTTCGTTTCATACCCTGATTCTATCCTCGAACAAAAACGTATCGTTACCATCCTCGATCAAGCCTTTGCCAGCATCGACCAAGCCCGCGCCAAGACTGAACAAAACCTCAAAAATGCCCGTGAACTGTTTGAAAGCTATTTGCAGCAGGTGTTTAGTCAGAGGGGGGAAGGTTGGACTGAATCAACTTTAGGAGAGTTTGCTGAGTTTAAAAATGGCTTGAATTTCTCAAAGAGTAGTAAAGGCGAAAAATTAAAAATAGTTGGGGTTAAAAATTTTAACAATAATTTCTTTGTGCCATTGCAACAGTTGGAAACAATACAAATTGATGGCTGCTTAGCTTCTGGCTATGAGTTAAAAGAAAATGACATTATCACTGTCAGGTCAAATGGTAACAAGAGGCTTATAGGCCGGTGCTTATTGATGGGAAAAACTGATAGAAAAACTTCTTATTCAGGTTTTACTATAAGAATTATGCTGACAAGTCAGGATATCGACCCAGAATTTCTAACCTATTATATGAAGTCAGCTTCCACGCATGAATTACTTATTGGTTCTGGTGAGGGTGTAAATATTAGCAATCTCAATCAAAAAATACTCACTGCGTTACCTATTCACTTTCCAAGTACAGATACCCAGTTGCAATTAGTTGAAAATGTAAAAAAAATTGAATTTGAGACCAGTAAGTTGATTCAGGTATATGAGAAAAAATTAAACACGATAGATGAACTCAAAAAATCCATCCTCCAAAAAGCCTTCACTGGAGAACTTACCAAAGAAAAAAACAAAAAAGCGGTAACCTAATGCCACAGGAATATACAAATGAAATTTGAAAATTTTATCTCTGGCAAATGGGTTGAGCAATTTCAATATAAAAGTTTTGACCCAACCACCATTAACCGTGAATGGAATTGGGAAGACCCTTTCATCAATACGCTGCTTGAACGGGCTTCACGTTCACTGGCAGAGCTGGATGCTTTTACATTGATAGTACCTGATGTGGACTTGTTTATTCAGATGCATATTACTAAAGAAGCAAACACCTCATCCCGTATTGAAGGTACGCAAACTGAAATGGACGAGGCTGTGCTGGGGGTTGAGCAATTAGCTCCAGAAAAGCGCGATGATTGGGGTGAAGTACAAAACTACATACAGGCAATTAATGAAGCGATTTCTGAGCTGGAACATTTGCCACTTTCCAATCGCTTGCTAAAGCGTACACATGAAATATTGATGCAAGGCGTTAGAGGAGAGATGAAAGCGCCCGGTGAATTTCGGGCTAGCCAAAACTGGATTGGTGGTAGTAATTTAAATAATGCAGCCTTTGTTCCGCCTCATCAAAGTCAGGTCCTTGATTTGATGAGTAATTTAGAGTCGTTTTGGCATAACGAAAACATTCAAGTGCCTGAGCTTATTCGTATTGCACTAAGTCATTACCAGTTTGAAACGATTCACCCCTTTTTAGATGGTAATGGCCGTATTGGTCGATTATTGATTACTCTGTATTTGGTGAATAAAAATTTATTGAGAAAACCATCGCTGTATTTATCTGATTTTTTTGAACGAAATCGCTCCAGTTATTACGATGCGCTAACACGAGTGAGAGAGTCGAATGATATAGTGCATTGGGTGAAGTTCTTTTTGTCTGCCGTGATTGAAACATCGGGCAAAGGTAAAGAGACCTTTGAACAGGTTCTTGTTTTGCGTCAGGAAGTTGATGCCTTAATTATTGGTTATGGTAAACGCGCTGAAAATGCACAAAAACTGATCAAGCAGTTATATAGTCGCCCCGCAATTACCGCAAAAGAGACTGCAGCACTATTGGGTGTTAGTCATCAGGCTGCATCATCACTATTAAACCGTTTAGTGGAAGATGATGTGCTTCGTGAAAATACGGGTTATCAGCGGAACCGAGTGTTTTTATTTGATCGTTATCTACAGTTATTTACGGATTAGTCCTTCTATTGGTTTTATGTAAAGAGCAGGCATCTAAGTTTACATATAAGATTTCATGTGTAAGGTAAATAGCATTTCCTTTACATATAAGAAATCATGTGTAAGGAAGGTGTGTTTAATCGGATATATAAATAACCCTCGAATGGTCAGAGGTTAAACCCGCTTGAGTATGGCAAGGTTTTTGAATTTTTTAAAATTAACAGTTTGTTGTGGGGTTATTGCTGTTTCTTGATCATGTTTTGATTTTTAGCCCCTACTTGCTGGGCTTTAATGGCAGATAAAAAATTAAATCATTTTAAAACAGATAGTTGTAGTTTTTAAGTTTCTTGATTTTTCGTGGTGCAACCCGTGCTATTCGAGCCGCCCAATGTAAGGGAACAGGGGTTAAGTTTACATATGAAATTCTATATGTAAGGCACGTTGCATTTCCCTTACATATAGAATTATGTGCGTCAGTGAGCAGCGACTAAACTGAATAATAAAAGAGCATTTGATACGTAAGCGTTCAATATTCGACGTTATTCCTATCGGTTCACACCTAGCATAATATCTCCAGTGAGCACAATCACAGGAGAGCTTTAGATGGAAATCCCACCAAGAAAAAGAGCAGCAGCCACACGTAGAACCAAGCAACAATGGCGAACAATATTCGCAGACCAAGAAAAAAGTAGTTTAAGCACGGCTCAATACTGCAAAAAACATAGTCTTGTTCTCAGCACTTTTTATTCATGGCAGAAAAAGATATGCGATCTACCGCTGACACAATCAACTAATGACTTTATTGAGGTGCCAGTAGCACACTTTGATGTTCAAAATACCTTTCAAGCCTCAACCTCGCACTGGGATGTGGAGCTAGATTTAGGTAATGGTGTTTGCTTAAGAATTCGACAGCCTGCATGATCACGCCAACAGCAGACATCAAAGTCTGGCTATACACAGGAGTTGCTGACATGCGCTGTTCTTACAATGGGTTGCTCGCTCTAACCAAAACACGATTACGTGAAAACCCATCCGATGGCCAATTATTCGTGTTTATTAACCGACAGCGTAACCAAATGAAATGTCTCTATTATGAGTCCGGCGGTTACTGCCTTTGGTGTAAGCGCCTAGAACAGGGCCGATTTGCACAAATACAATCTGTCGAAGGGAAAATCCTCATGACAAAAATAGAGCTAGAAATGCTGATTGATGGCATTGATTTATCCACTGTAAAAAAGCGAAAAAGATATCATAAAAACGTGAGTTAGATGCAACTTATATAGTATAATACTGCGATGAGTAGAGCTGATGATGAACCGGATAATATTGCTGAGTTGCAGAAGGATTGGCAGCGAAAAGAACAAGCTTTAGAGCGCGACATACGCAACCTAACAGCACAGGTTGATTGGTTCAAACAACAAATTTTTGGTGCTAAGTCAGAGAAGCGACCAGATATGATACCCGGCCAGGGTCTCCTAGACTTTGGCCGGCACCCATTAGCTAACCTATTACCTTCTGCACCCGCAGATGTTAGCGTAGCAAGCCATACACGAAAAACTAAATCTTCAAGTAAAGAGCCTGGGGATGAAAATAGTCAATTACGTTTTTCTGACGATGTTCCCGTGCAAGAGATTTCAGTGCCGTGTCCTGAGCTATCCGGACCTAACGCAGATGACTACGATGTTATTAGTGAAAAATATACTTATCGTTTGGCGCAAAACCCTGGTAGCTATGTTGTCTTAAAGTACATCCGTAAAGTCGTTAAGCGCCAATCAGATAAAACACTAAAAACAACAGCAGCACCCAGTGCTATTTTTGATAAAAGTATCGCCGATGTTAGCTTTTTGGCAGGCATGCTGGTCGATAAATTTGCTTACCATTGTCCACTATACCGGCAGCATCAAAAATTGAGAGACAGTGGCATTGATATAAGTCGCTCTACACTCACCAACTTAAGCAATCGTGCCATTGAGCTATTACGGCCGATTCACTTAGCCATTATTAGCTCAATTATAGGTGGCAAACACATCGGTATGGATGAAACGCCTATCAAGGCGGGTCGAAAGAAAAAAGGTAAAATGCGCCAAGCGTATTTTTGGCCAATTTGTGGTGACCAAGGTGAAATTGCTTTCACTTATTCACCCTCGCGAGCAGGTAGCCATATTCGTGAGGTGCTTGGAGATTATCAGGGGACGTTACTGACAGACGGATATGCTGCCTATAGCAGTTATGCTGCTAGTATGTCTGATATTGTGCATTCCCTATGCTGGGCACATGCTCGAAGAACCTTTATTAAAGCCGAAAAAATAGAGCCTGAAGCTGCCGAACAAGCACTGCAGTATATTGCTGTGCTTTATAAAATCGAGTCAAACATTAAAAACCTGGATTTAACAGCGCAAGATAAACTGGATTATCGCGTTGAGCATGCCAAGCCTGTTGTGGACGCCTTTTTTCAATGGGCGGAGCTTCAGTGCTTAAGGCCTGACCTTGACCCATCTAACCCTTTGTCGAAGGCATTAAAATATGTGTTAGAGCGTCAGGCAGGTTTGATGGTTTTTCTACAAGACCCTGAAGTGCCAATAGATACAAATCATTTGGAGCGAGCTTTAAGACCTATTCCAATGGGCAGAAAAAATTACTTGTTTTGTTGGACGGAAGTCGGTGCGGAGTTAGTTGGTATCATCCAATCACTGATCGTCACTTGCCGAATACAAGAAGTTGACCCTTACCGATATTTGGTAGATGTTTTGCAGAGGGTTGGCACTCATCCTGCAGCTAAAGTTCACGAACTAACGCCACGACTCTGGAAAGAAAAATTTGGCCA
>JABHGC010000105.1 GCA_018672285.1 Methylococcales bacterium | reverse complement strand
TCTTCGATTTTCTTCTTCCAGTTATAAATGAGTTTATCCTTAACACCAACGGATTTAGCTGCCTCTGAGACGCTGTACCCTTGCTCTGTCACCAGAGTCACTGCTTCTTCTTTAAATTCTTTTGGATAAGTTTTGTATGGTCGTTTCTTGTTCATGATCACCTCGATAGTTGATAATATTATCCCTTATCAAAGTGTCCGGTTCCATTAGACCAGAACAGCGCCCGCAATTGCTGCCGCCGCATTTTTTTTACAACAGCGTGATTCCTTAATGCTTGTGCTGCCTGCTGACCACGTCATAAAAGATGTAAAAGAGTTTCAACGGGTGGTTGAGCTAGGCCGTGCTTTGGCAGAGAAGGGAAAGCTAGTGACCTTTGGGGTTGCGCCTGATCGTGCTGAAACAGGTTTTGGTTATATTAAAAAAGGTACCGCTGAAGGCAATGGCTTTGTTGTTGAGCAATTTGTTGAGAAGCCAAGCTTAGCGTTAGCCGAAAAGTATGTCTCTAGTGGTGATTACCTTTGGAATAGTGGCATGTTTTTATTTAAAGCCTCTGTGTTTTTAACTGAGTTAGGCAAATTTCAGGGAGATATCGTGCAAGCGGTTAAGCAGTCGGTTGATTTGGCTGTTAAAGACCTCGATTTTCTGCGCTTAGATTCGGATGCATTTTCAGCATCACCATCAAACTCTATTGATTATGCTGTCATGGAAAAAACGGATAAAGCGGTGGTGCTACCGCTAAATATACAATGGAGTGATATTGGTTCATGGTCTGCTTTATGGGCGTTAGCTGAGCATGATGAAAGTGGTAACGTGATGGAGGGGGATGTGCTTTGCCATAATGTAACGGGTAGCTACATACGCTCAGAGAAGCGTTTAGTGGCGGCCATTGGTCTTGAAGATGTGATTATTGTTGAAACAGTCGATGCGGTGTTGGTGGCAGATAAAAACTGTGCTCAAGAGGTTAATAGCATTGTCGAGCGATTAAAAGAGGCTTCTCGGAATGAAGCGGATGTACATCAACAGGTTTTTAGGCCTTGGGGCAGTTATGAAACAATCGACGAATGTGCTCGGTTTAAAGTAAAAAGAATCATTGTTAATCCGGGTTCGAGGTTATCATTGCAAATGCATTATCACCGTGCTGAGCATTGGGTTGTGGTCAACGGTACGGCAAAGATTACCCGTGATGATGAGGTGCAGATGCTGTCTGAAGACCAATCAACTTATATTCCCATTGGTGCGAACCATCGCTTAGAAAATCCGGGGGTGATTCCGCTGGAAATTATCGAAATCCAAACCGGAAGCTACCTTGGTGAGGATGATATTGTCCGCTTGTCTGATGAATATGGCCGGGTGGATTAATAGTAAAAAATTAGGCGTTGCACCGTTATGTCTGTCATAAGGCTCTGGGCGCATGTGACCTGGCCGTTTGCCTTAACTGGCCAGCGGTACAGAATGTTCTTGGTTGTGTTGTATTGTGTGGAAGACCTCTTGTAGTAACTGTGCTTGCTTGTCACTGTGTACAAAAGTTGCGCTGCACCCACCGATCCAGGGGGTTGTATTGCTGACTAACGCTTTAAAGGGTGCTGTGTTTTGGTACCACTGGATAGCGTTATGCTCAGTGAGGATAATGTGTTCTTGGTTTGCTTCATGCCAATCCGTTACGCGATGATCAATCCAATTGATCAGGTACCAAAACAGCTCATTTAAAGGGGCTGAGTATTGGTCATTGAGTGCGTTGTAGCTGGGTGCATTCCATGAGTCTGAGATGTCATGTTGTGGTCTTGTGCCCATTGCAGGCAGTTTGTTCCAACGCAGTTGCATCTTGTGAAAAATGGACTCTAAGGTTTGGCCTAAGCGGTGTAAGGACATGCCTTGTAGGTATTCTGTTTTTTGTAAATCTGCATTTTCTCTAACCAGCGCGCCCCAATATTTATAGTCGCTTTTAATGCGTTCCATACGGGATTGGATGTCTTCATTTTCAGGTGCGGGTTGGTCGTTGGACCAAGCGGCAACGGTTAGCTGATAGGGTTTTAGCCGATTGTTGGCAGCGTTTAGCATGTGCCGAGCATAGAATAAAAAATCTTCTCCGCTACCTGTTTGGTGCGCGCTACGGGTAGGTGCCCATCCTAAAGATTGGATGCTGGCTTGTTGTGCTTGGCTGTAATTCGGCCAATTTTGACGAATTTCATGCCATAACAAGTTATGTAATCTTGGCGTGGTTTCCGCTAATTGCTCTTCAATGAGCGTTAGCCAATGTTGTTCCGGCGAGTGAACAGGTGCTGCTTGCACTGTGTTATGAAAAATGTTTTTACAGAGATGAGACAGGCTGAAAAAAGCAGTTGCAGGAACAGCTTGGGTGTTCATATTTATAATCTCCAAGACAAAACAGTTAGTTTCAATAACGAGTGATATTGTGATGGGTTTATTGTAAGCATGCGATTACAGAGAATTACAGGGTGCTACGTCAATAAATTGGTGAATAAATCTAAACCAATATTTCAATGGCGTTGGGGTGGCTTAGAAACTGATTGGGGCTTGCGGTTAGTCCGTAAGCCCCTGATTGTAATACAACTATGTAGTCATTGATACTCGCTTTAGGTAGTGACATGTTGTGTGCAATCACATCCAGTGGGGTGCAAGATGGGCCTACAATATGGGCTTGTTCAAGGTGTTCATTACCGACATTGTTGCCGATGATTACAGGGTAGTTTTTACGAATGACTTGGCCAAAGTTACCTGAATTTGCAAGGTGGTGGTGTAATCCACCATTGGTAATGAGATAGGTTTGCTCGCGTGAGATTTTTTTATCCACCACTTGGCAAACGTAAATGCCAGCTTCACCCACTAAGTAGCGGCCTAACTCAAGTATGATGTCGCTGTTACTGATAAGGGGGTGTTGTTCTATTAAGGTTTGCAAATTGTGGGCGATGGGTTCTATTGCAAGTGGGGTATCGCCGGGGAAATAAGGGATGCCAAAGCCACCGCCAATATTGATGAATTTAAGTGGGGCGGGTGCCAGTTGGGCGAGTTTACTGGCAAGTTCAAAGGTGTGCTGGTGAGCTTCTATAATGGCTTGTGCGTTTAAATTTTGCGAGCCACAGAAGATATGTAAGCCAATGAGGTCTATGGATTGGGGGAGTGTCTTGATGATGTCTGGGACGAGCTCGGCATCTATGCCAAATGGTTTTGCACCGCCTGCCATTTTCATGCCAGAGGCTTTCAGCTCAAAGTCAGGGTTAATACGCAGTGCAATCTGCGGGGTTAAATTCAGCTCAGTGCCTATGTGTTCAATGCGCTTTAATTCGTTGATTGATTCCACGTTAAGGGTGACGTTTGCGGCGATGGCAGCGGTTAAGTCTTTATCTGTTTTACCAGGCCCGGCGTAGCTGATGTGCTCTGCAGGTATGCCGGTGTCTAATGCTGTGAGCATTTCGTTGTGTGATGCGACATCAATGCCATCGGTGATGTTGGCCATGTGTTGAACCACTGCAGGCATAGGGTTGGCTTTCATGGCGTAGTGGATCTTGATTTGCTCGGGGAGTTGCTGGCGTAATTGCTGGACGCGCTCGGTCATCAATTGACGATCGTAGATATACAGTGGGGTTTGTCCTGCTCGGGCAATAACTTGCGGAAGTGGCGTATTATTTATCTGTAAAATATTGTCTTTGGTTTTGAAGTAATTGAGCGGGGCGTGGGTGATTGGCTTTTTCAAGATAGAGTCCGTTATGTTGAGGAGTTACAGCCGTTTTTTGTAGTGACCAGCTTTTTAATGGTTAACTGGAATACCTTGATACTCATTGAGCCCCCTCCTTCAGTCTAGCTTTAGCAGCTAGACTGAATAGGCGACCAAACCTTTACGGAGAAAACTCAATGAACTTCTATAATAACACGCATCCTTACTACTGTG
>JABHGC010000216.1 GCA_018672285.1 Methylococcales bacterium | reverse complement strand
TGTTCGCGGCAGTTCACAAATTAAATAGCCGGCCAAGAAAATGCTTAGGCTACAAAACACCTTATGAGGCTTTTGAAGAGCTCACTGGCATTAAACAAGAAAATTTAACCGGTCATGCACTTATGACTTGAATTCAGGAAACCCAAAAAGCCGATCAAACCAAAGAAGAAAAAAAAGCCGGGAAATATCGCGGTCGAAAAAGAAAGTAATAGCCGAACCACGTTAATGGCTAATAAAGCCGCTGATTTGCCCGACAATGCTTTGGAAGCGTTGAGAGCTAAGAAGAAAGGCAAATAAGGGACAAAGTGACTGCAAAGGTTGTTGTTCACAGTCAAGCTCAAGAACTCCTATTGATTTGCGGTAAGCAAACGCAACGATATTCTATTTCAACGGCTAAAAATGGTCTGGGTGAGCAATCTGGAAGTGGTTGTACACCTAGAGGTGAGCATATCATCCGAGCTAAGGTTGGTAGTGGATGTGCAATCAATACTGTCTTTATTGCTCGCAGAGCGACGGGTGAAATTTTTAGCCCAAAGTTAAATCAGCAGTACCCTCAAAGAGATTGGATATTATCCCGTATACTCTGGCTTTCAGGCCTGGAGCGCGGTAAAAACCGATTGGGAAATGTGGATTCGATGCGACGGTATATTTATATCCATGGTACGCCAGATTTTGAGCCAATGGGCGAGCCTTTATCTCATGGTTGTATCCGTATGAGGAACACCGATGTGATTGATTTATTTAATCAAGTTGCAACGGGAACCCATGTCTATATAGAATGAGCGCACAATAATTCTAAGGTGTGCTGTATGTATCACTATATCCTGACGCGCTTATTAAGCGGTGTTGTGGTTATCTTCGGTGTTTCCCTGTTGGTTTTCTTAATGGTGCGATTGGTACCTGGTGACCCTGTTGAGGTGATGGTGGGAGAGTTTGCCCAGGTTGCAGACAAAGATGCCATCCGTGAACGCTTAGGTTTGGATAAACCGGTTCTAGAACAGCTGGTCGTTTACTATCAAAAATTATTCCAATTTGACCTTGGCCAGTCGATTCATACCCAAAAAAATATTACAGATATTTTGCTAGAGAAACTCCCTGCAACGGCATATTTGGCTTGCGTTGCACTCTTATTGGCTATTGTTATTGCGATCCCCCTTGGCGTCATTGCCGCGGTACATAAAGGCGATGCTATTGATAATGGGGCGATGGCCTTTTCTTTACTTGGGGTTTCAATTCCAAATTTTTGGCTAGGGCCGTTGCTTATTCTGTTGTTTTCATTGCATTTAAATTGGTTGCCGGTGAGTGGTGATGAGCACGCGGGCGCCATCATATTACCAGCGATAACGCTTGGCACTGCAATGGCTGCAATCCTTTCAAGAATGGTGAGAAGTACGGTATTAGAGGTGTTAACGGAAGATTACATCCGCACCGCAAGAGCAAAAGGGCTTAAAGAGCGTGTCGTGGTGTATAAACATGCATTGCGTAATGCCATGCTTCCTGTGATTACGATTTTAGGCCTTCAACTAGGTACGCTGCTTGGAGGCGCTGTGATTACTGAGACCGTCTTTTCCTGGCCAGGGATTGGGTCTGAAATGGTAGATGGCATTCAAAATCGAGATTATCCGATTGTGCAAGCTTGTGTGTTAGTGATTAGCTTGCTTTATGTGGTGGTGAATGTCATGACAGATATTATTTATGCCTGGGTAGACCCTAGGATTCGTTTAGCGGAGGGGCAATCATGAAAAAATGGTTGCCAATATTGGTTTTATCTCTCTGGGCATTGCTGGCCTTTATTGGTCCATGGATGGCTCTGTCGCCGTATGATATCGAGTTAACTAAAATACTGACACCACCTACCGGTGATGCCTGGTTAGGGTATGACGACCTCGGTAGGCCCATTTTTGATCGTTTTGTTTTGGGTGCAAATACCTCCTTTATTGTGGCCATATCCGTGGTGACGATTTGTGCAACATTTGGCACGTTAATTGGCGCTTTTAGCGCCTATTTTGGTGGCTGGTTAGATTTGCTATTGGTTCGAATTATCGATGTATTTTTAGCCTTCCCAGGTATTTTATTGGCCATCGCATTTGCCAGTATAATGGGACCAGGAATTGATAATGTGGTGATTGCACTGTCTATTGTAGGCTGGGTAGGGTATGCCAGATTATCACGTGCTCAAGTCATGTCTTTAAAGCAGCGGGAGCATGTTCGTGCGGCTGTTGCCTTAGGTGTATCAACCCCCATGGTCGTATTAAAACACTTATTGCCATTAGTGGTTGCGCCGCTCATTGTTGAAGTCACTTTTGGTATTGCGGGTGTGGTCATCGCAGAAGCAGGGTTGTCCTTTTTAGGTTTGGGGGTGCAGCCGCCAGATGCCTCATGGGGCAGCATGATTAGAGATGGCTCAAGCTATATGCTCATTTCACCACACATGGTTTTGGCGCCAGGGATTAGTTTGGTGTTGGTGGTGCTTTCAGTGAATTTACTCGGAGACCGAGTACGTGATCATTTTGATGTCAAAAGAAAAATAATAGAATAAAAGGGAAACATCATGTCGTTAGGCCCATTAATGCTTGATTTGGTGGCTGAAGAAGTCACCGCTGAAGAGAAAGAAATACTCCAGCACCCGTTTGTTGGCTCGGTTATCTTGTTTACACGAAATTATCACGATATTGATCAATTAAAACATTTAGTGAAACAAATTAATGCCGACCGTGATGAACCCATCCTGATTTGTGTGGATCATGAGGGCGGTAGGGTTCAGCGTTTTCGCTCAGGGTTTAGTCGAATACCACCGGCAGCAAACTTTAGGTCACGCTGGGATAACAATGACCCTGAAGGCCTGGCACATGCACAAGAAATTGGTTGGCTAATGGCCGCTGAGCTAAGAGTGCTCGGCATTGATTTTAGTTTTGCGCCTGTTTTGGATTTAGATTTTGGTGTCAGTGAAATCATTGGGGATCGCGCTTATCATCAAACACACCAAGGAGTTATAGCGCTTGCAGGAGCCTATATGAAGGGGATGCATGATGCTGGCATGGCGGCAACGGGTAAGCACTTTCCTGGGCATGGTTATGTTGCGCTTGATTCACACACCGATTTACCGATTGATGACCGTCCGTTAGAAGATATTATGCGAGATGACATGCAGCCATTTATGGCGCTTGCTAAGTTGCATATGGAGGCTGTGATGCCTGCACATGTCATCTATGAGCAAGTAGATAAGCTTCCTGCAGGTTTTTCAAGTATTTGGCTGCAACAAATCCTAAGACAAGATTGGCAGTATGATGGTGTTATATTCAGTGATGATTTAAATATGGCAGCCACCCATCACATGGGGGGGTTTACAGAGCGCGCGAGGTTATCACTCGATGCAGGCTGTGACATGGTTTTAGCGTGTAACAATCCAACTGGTGCCATTGAGATTTTGGATAATTATAAAGACCTGTCAGTCAACTCAAGGTCTTCAATACGATTAGAGCGAATGCGTGGCAGGCCAGTTAAGGGGTTAACGTGTGATACGACCAACCCTCGTTATTCAGCGGCAATTAACATTGCCAAGCAATATTTGCCGGAGTCATAAATGTCTAAAAAAATGTTATTTGTCATGGCGATTGCTAACCCAAGTAACCCACTTGAAGTGTTTGTGCCACTGTCTCAATCTTCTGTTGCTGCTGCAATGGGGTACGAAGTTGAGCTGATTTTTACAGGATGCTCAGGGGAGCTGGCCAAACCTGATTTTGCAAAAACCATCATTATTCCTGCTCAAGGTGGTAAGACGGCATATGATCTTATTAAAGAAGGTTATGATGCTGGCGTTGTATATAAAGTCTGCTCCCCGATGTTGGCGCTATGGGGTGATGACGTCATTAGTGAAGTGACAGAGGTTATTGGCGCAGCCTATGTGATCAGTGAGTCAATGGAAGGTGAGTCCGTTGTTTTTACCTATTAAAACATGGCTGACTGTGTTCTGTTTAAGCGAATGAGTTTTTGTATTGCATGAAAAAGGCTGGGCTATTTATTTTATATTACATTGATATAATGGCCACATAAGAGCAAACCTTATGCTCTGTCATTATCTTCGGAGAGCGAATTGCCAAAGCCCATTATATTTTCGCTGATCGAATCACGAGCTCACCCTAAGTTGTCTGGCCTATATGGTGAGTTGGGTTATGATGAAATCAAACTGACTTCTGTTCGTAAAGTGGTAAGCGCACTAAAAAAGCAAAAGCCAGACGTCATTGTGGCGGAGTTTAATTATGCTTATGGCACTAATTACGCAAGCTGCCATATTTGTAACCTAGATACTTTGTTCGTCACCTTGCAGAAGTACTCAGACTATCAACCAAAATTTTTACTTTTTGTGAGTAAAAAAGAAGCAGCGCACGTAGAAAAACTGAATATTTATCAAGAGATTGACCCTGATTGGGTTATGTTACAGCCGGCAAAGCCTGACCTCGTAAAAACGCTGCTTTCTAACTTAAAAAACGCGACTTAATCTACTGAGATATCATGAGTCGTGCTGCATCACTAACTCCGGATGTTCAGCTTCAATTAACGCGATTAAGGCCTTAGGTTTTAAGCGTTTAATAGGCTTACCATCGGTGCTGCTGCGTTGAGTCACTCTAATCTCAAGTGTGTCATACACTGAGAGTTCGATAGGGTACTCAAGAAAAAAGTATACATGGGTGTAAAGCTGCACTTTGTTTCCTTGCTTTATCGCGACCTCATCTAAATCATATTGCCAGCCTAAGTTATCAAGGTGGCGTAATAATGTTTCAAGGTCGTCTGTAAAAACATGCAAATCAATATCACTTCCTTCTCGTATGTGGCCTGTGCTGACTGAGCCTATGAGCCGTGGGTTAAAAGGGCTGAGTTGTTGCATGATCTTCAGAGCCGTTTTACGCATGAGATACAGCCTGTGAAAGTGATCCTCCCCCTCGTAAAGCAAAATTAACGCTTTTAAGGCAGCCTGAATTTCGCCATTTGAAGGTAAATCTTTTGGGTTGTAGCGGAGGTTTTGTTGCCCGCTTTTACCAAAAAGTCGTTTTGCGGCGAGCCTTTTGGCGTCCAGGTATTGTTTAACATCTTCGTCGTACATTAACCGAGCGGCCTCTTGGGCAATCTCGATGCGAATGGTTGGGTGTTTACTCATAGTTAGTATTAGGTGGGTATTTAAACCAGTAAAAAAATTGGGTTATGAAAGAGTGTTTGCAATGCATCTTCAGGGGTGGTGACCCACGCGTTAGGGTTGCGACCTGCGGTGTCCCATCGCCTTAAAGCATGTAAATCAGGTAGCCAAGGGTGGTTTTTAAATTTGAGCTGTGTTTTGTGTGAATGGCGAAGCAGGTCTAGGTGATGCTCAATTAGCCAGCAGACTCTTTCGCTGCAATATGCTTTTAAGTTCTCTGCTCCCCATTGTGCATGGCAGCGACAATCAACCGCTTTACCAATATCATGTAAGAGGGCGGAGGCATGTAGTTCAGGGTCGCTTGTTTGTGCTTTAGCACAGTGAAACACTTGCAGAGAGTGGTAGAGGGCATTGCCTTCAGGGTGATATTTGGGCGTCTGTTCGACCGATTCTAAGTCATAAAGGAGAGTTAAAAACTCGTCATAAATCAAATGGTGTTGAGGTAACATAATGGTTCCGGCGGTTCACCGGTGGGTTTGGGTTGTGTGGGAATCATATACTATACTTTGTGTTAATGACCACAGTTAGCCTTGTCCAATGAGGAATGAGTCTGAAGCGATGAGTTATTTCCAGTGAGAAGTGAGCCTAAAGAAATGGAGTGATAAGCGAAAAAACGTTCATGATTAAGGAATGAATACAATCATGAAACTCGAAGAATTACAGTC
>JABHGC010000245.1 GCA_018672285.1 Methylococcales bacterium | reverse complement strand
TGTTCGCGGCAGTTCACAAATTAAATAGCCGGCCAAGAAAATGCTTAGGCTACAAAACACCTTATGAGGCTTTTGAAGAGCTCACTGGCATTAAACAAGAAAATTTAACCGGTCATGCACTTATGACTTGAATTCAGGAATGGCAAATAACACCTTAACTATTTTAGCCTATACTGACTATTATTAGCGATTTTTTCTTTTAAAGGTGTGTGTTTTTCTGTGACAACAAGTAATAGCTTAGGTTTGCTGATACCAAACTTAACCCTCCCAACTAAGCAGTCTTTTAATACTGCACCGAGAAAAGTATCTGCTTGGATACAAAGCTTACCTGTGACTAATATTGGTAACACAGCTCGTGACGTATTTTCTGCCGTCACCGAAATGAACCAACTCGATATTCCCCCTATCAACAGGGTCAAAGCAATTGAGTTATTCAGACCGACGATCAATTACATCATTGATAATTTAGAAAAACATTACCTTAATGTCCCTTTCCCACTGTCTGTAAAAGCGCGTAAAGTCGCACACTTATGCCAAAAATTAAATGCCGAGATGTCAGTTAGCTACAAAATAGTCATCGAACAATTGTTACAGGAGAAAGGCGATAAATTTGACAAAAAAATGATGGCTATCTGCTTACACAGATGCACTCATTATCTTGGCAGAGTGGTTTATCAAGGGGCTCTCGTTTACGAACCAACTCCTGACAATACCTGGAAAGAACTCCACAGAATTTATCTTTTTGCCGAGCAATACCGCCTTCATGCATTGCCAGTCAAAGACCCTGAGGATAAAAGCAAAGCGCCAAGTAGCCTAGAAGAAATCTACAAACGCCTTCTCATGCTCTCTCTTATTGATCCTCATCACTTACGCCAGCGTGAAACCCAGGAAGCCTGCCAGCTATTTGAGCAGTGGAGCTCTAAAGCACATCTGGTACCGATTACAGAACAGAATAAGACCCATGAAAAATATTTCATTAATTTGTGGTCTGACCAACCGCCTTCACAAACCCTCATGGAAGGCAATCTACAGCTTGTTAGAGGGATAGATATTAGCTCGGTAATACAACATTTACAAGCGCACCTCAATGATTCTCACGATAACTCAGGACTCAGCAGTGCCAAAGTTGCGATTAACCAGCTGACACAAAGGTCACTGTTCCAGTCTTTAATTAATGCGTTAACCAGTAGCAAAAACCGTGCATTCCCAAGAAAAGAAGGCGCGGGACTCTTTAATCTCACCTTAAACATACAGCATGCCCATGATTATTTGGCATCAAAAGAAGATAACCCTATAAACTCCAACGGTGAACCTCTCGAGTTTGACAATCCATTTGGCAACGAATTAGCCGATGATGAAGACTGGTTTGATAAGAAATTCCAGAAAAAAGTAGAAGTTGAGGAACACAGCCGTCTAGACGACATCACCCTTTCAGGCCTTTCCATGATGCCAAAAGACGATCTGCTCGGTGTTGGTACAGGCATTAACGCCACCGACAACCCATTTCTAAACCCCGATGCCACAAGTGCCATCAAGAAAGTAGAGAAAAAAGTAGAAGACAAACCATTATACCAATGCACCACCATTAATGAGTCAGCCGGTGGTTATTGCTTTACCTGGAGCAGCAATTCTCCTAGCACTCAAATTGGCGAGCTTGTTGGCATTGTCACTGAAAACGACCAAAAAGTATTGCGAATCGGAATTGTCAGATGGATAAAACACCCTATTGGCCAAGAACTTCAATTTGGCGTAGAGATGATCGCCCCGTCAGCCATTAAAGCGGTTACCAACAAGCAAAACCAAACACAGAACGATAAAAGCTTGCTGTTACCTGAAATCAAGGTCATTAACCAAGAAGCAACACTCCTAACACAAGCCATGCAGTACAAACCTGGAACAGTGTTAACCATCAATACTGAAACCAGTAATATGAAAGTTAAAATCAAAGCAGAAACAGAAAGCACCAGCGCCTTTACCCGTTACCGTTTCGATGTACTAGAGAGCGATACTGCAACTAACAATATCAATTCAGCCGACGACAAAGATGAGGATCTAGACTCTCTTTGGTCGATGCTGTAGCTATAAGGAAATTTCAGGGTGAAAGATCAGAGTATTCGTCTCCTCATTATTGATGACTCTATGTCAGATGCAGAACGCTTTAGCAGCACACTGCGGAATGCAGGAATCGCGGTTCGTACAGAGCGCGTCGATGACGTAGAGGACATGATTTTAGAGCTAAAAGAAGCGGAATATGATCTTATATTAGCAGCTAATGAGTTATTAGATTTTGATGCAAAAATGGCCTATATTGAAGCCCACAAAATCAACCCTAACCTCCCTGTTATCATCATTTCTGAAAACAAAACCGAAGAAATGCTCATTAATTTAATGGCTGCAGGCATCACCGACGTTATTAGTAAGCAAAATTTAAATCACTTAGCCAAAGTGGTTGAAAGAGAGTTTAAAAGCGTCCAAGCCATCACTCAGGCAAGTGAATTTAAGCAGGCATATAAAGAAACAGAAGCAAGATGTAGCCACTTAATGGAATCCTCTCGTGATGCCATTGCCTATCTATCAGAAGGCATGCACATTCATGCGAACTCAGTTTATGTCAACAAATTTGGCTTTGAAATTGCCGAAGAGCTTGAGGGCGTCCCTGTACTAGACATGATTTCGCCAGATGACCATGCTGCCTTTAAAAAATTCTTACGAAAATACGAAAAGAAACGTGACGGTAATGCAGAGTACGAGGTAAAGGGTCGCTATTCAGATGACAGTTTATTTGACGCCACCATGGAGTTTTCTCCTGCCAGCATTGAAGGCGAGCCCTGCATACAGCTCATCATTCGAGACCGCTCAAACAACAAAGAACTAGAAGAAAAAATTGCCCACCTCACCAACCAGGACATGTTGACCAATTTATATAACCGTCAATATTTTTTGGAGTCAATGGGCCAAACACTACATGACGAGTCACAAAACACCGGTACAGAAGCACTGTTGTACATCATGATGGATAACTTTAAAGAAGTTCGTCAGCAAGCCGGAATGACAGGCAGTGACCACGTAATTACTGAAATAGCCAATATCATTAAATCATCGACCGATCAAACCGACACATTAGCCCGACTCGATGACTACTCGTTTGTCATTTTCTCAAGCGTGCGCGAAGCCGGCGAAGTTCAGTCATTGGCAGAAAGTATCTGCAAACAAATAAAAGAACACTCTTTCGAAAATTCAGGTCAGTTTATTACCACTGAGTGCAGTATCGGCGTCAGTTATGCTGGCAAATCTCACCGAGACATCAACAAACTGATTGCACAATCTGAAGCCACGTGTGAAAAAGCCAATACGGCCGGTGGCAACCAAGTGATGGTCTTTGTACCAGACAGCTCAGATACTTCTACTGACGAATGGCAAGACCACATGTCTGACCTTGTCATTAAAAGTATGGCCAACGGCCAAATGACATTGAATTTCCAACCTATTGTCAGCCTTCAAGGTGACCCCGATGAAAATTACTGTGTCTTACTCAGACTAAGGGATGACGATGGCAAAGTGATCATGCCAACAGATTTTTTTCCTGCAGCCAAGAAAAAAGGCATCGACATCGACATCGATCGCTGGGTCATCAGGCAGTCTATCAAAACATTGTCAGAACACCGTAAACAGGGTCGAAATATCAATTTTTTCATTACCTTGAGCGGCGAATCCCTGGAAGACAAATCGCTGATCATTTGGGTATTAGATTGCTTAAAAGAATTCACATTGAGACCAGATTGCCTTGTATTCCAAGTCAGTGATTACCAAGTTCGAAAACATCTACAAGCAGCTAAAGAATTTTTACAAGGCATCAAAAAGATCAAGGCTCGATTTGCCATTGATAACTTTGAGCTAGACAACCGAGCTGGCAATTTAATTAAAACGTTCCCTGCAGACTACATCAAACTCAAAGGGGAAATATCAATGGATCTAGCGACCAACGTCGATAACCAGAGCACCATTAAAGAAGCGAGTAAGCTGGCGAAAAGCAATAATATGAACCTCATTGCGAAATCGGTTGAGGATGCAAACTGCCTAGCCGTACTGTGGGGGACTGGCGTCGATTACATCCAAGGATTTTTCTTGCAAGAACCAGCCGAATCACTCTCGTACGACTTCACCTCGGATGGTATGTAAGCATCACTTTAGTTGATTGGTAATACCATGTGGCACATGCCCTGTCGCCACATGCTCACTGGCAGACTGGCAATGCTTATGCTGGTCATCAAAAAAGATGTCAGCACCCAAAGACTTCAAAAAAGCCCCTTTATCCCGCCCACCTAGAAACAAAGCTTCATCAATCCGAATATTCCACGCCCGCAACGTTCGAATAACCCTTTCATGTGCAGGAGCCGCCCTAGCAGTCACTAAAGCTGTTCTAATAGCATTAGACTCTGCCGCTGACTGAAGCAGGTGGAGGGCTGCTAGAAAGCCCTTAAAAGGGCCATCCGACAGTGGTGTTTTAGCCGCTTTTATTTCATGTGCCGTAAATGCCTCTAGACCTTCTTTTTGATATATTTTCTCTGCTTCATCAGAAAATAAAACCGCATCACCATCAAAAGCAATACACAACTGAGACTGAGTACTATTCCCAGTGGAACCTGCCACAATGGTTGCCGCTGCCATCTTTGATGCGAGCGCTTGATCCACATCGTCGGAATCTGCTGAGAGAAATAAGTGTGCACCAAACTCGCTGGCATAAGCATAAGGACTACGCCCCCCAGTAAATGCGGCTCGCATAATATTCAATTGATGCGCCTGAATAGAGTTAAAGATCCTAAGCCCAGTATCAGCGCTATTTCGAGACAATAAAATTACCTCAACCAGCGTCTTCTTGTCACTGTTAAGTGACAATAGTTTTTTCACCATAGAGAAGGCGACACCAGGTGCCAACACATCATCTTCATGCTCGATTTGATACCGGCAGTAAGCCTCAACACCGTCGCGCTCATACACTTCATGGCTATCACTCAAGTCAAACAACGCTCTAGATGAAATAGCCACTACCATCACAGGCTCTAATGCTTTCTCACTCACAATACTCTCACTTTCTTTCAGGCATAAAAAAAGAGGCTCACGCCTCTTTTTATACGACACAAAGATGATATTGACTAACTATTTAAACCACCTGTTGCACCCATGCGAATACCAGAGATGGCAACTTGCCACAATTCATCAGGCACGGCATTTTTGTCTTTCTCAGATTGACGACGCTTACTCGCTGATTTTGCTTTCGCATAAGCGGCAAGTTTAATTTGGTCTTTAGCGGTATCACCGGTTAAATCACTAAAAATACGACCTTTCTCAATCTCATTTAAATTTTTACGTTCCCACTTAACTGATTTCCCCGCTAGCTTTTCTAGCGTGACATCGCCAAGGAATGCGTAAAACCGCTCACTGACGCTGCCCCACATTTTTTGAATTTGGTCGTAGTTTCCACGGCCTGTGATCACGTCAGGCTTAACGTCATGACCTTCAACGGCAAAATGAATATCTGCTATAGAGATTTCAGAAGGTGCTTTACCTAATTGATACCCACCACCTGGACCTCTCGCACCTTGAACCAATTTATGCTTACGCAAACCGGCAAAGAGTTGCTCCAGATAAGACATTGATATGCCTTGAGCTTCAGATATTTCAGATAATGTTACTAAACCATCTTTCTCATTCAACATGAGTTCAAGCATGGCATTGACAGCATTTCGATTCTTGGTAGAAAAAGTCATAATGACTAGCCTCATTAAAAGTCTGCAGATAATTTAATATACCAGACAAAATCTGTCAACTATTAAACCGAGTAAATTACTAGGTTATTAGAGTAAAAACCTTGAACCCCTTGTCCCAGCAACGTCTAACGCCATTTTAGAATACATCAACACAAAACCATAAGCGTATTCCAATACAGGCTGCAACTTATTTTGTGACGCCAGCCTATTTTAAATACATTATTTTTTCAACGGAAATTATGACACCCCGATAGGTTAAACCGGTTTAACCTATCGCTGCGCTAAAGATGAGAACCGGTTCAGCAGTTCATTTAAAGCCGTATCGCCATCACATTCCATTGTCAAAACGTGTTTATCACCTTTTTGCTTATGCATGACAGGCAAATCAAAAGCATCACTTAAATAGTCTAACGCGCTTTGTTGTCGCTGATTTAACTGGAAACCACTCGTTCCCACCGCTGCAGGCGCACACTTCAAACCCACACAATATTTTTCTAGCGCCCGAGCCGACCAACCTTGTGCCACCACCTTATTGGCCAAAGGCTCCATCTCCGCCTCAAGCACTTTCTGCTCTAACAACACACGCCCATGTTTTGCCGTAAAGTGCTCTGTATTCTCATTCATAAAATCTAAAATGGGCTCAGGTAAAGCTAAAATTTTGACCGTCATTGAATACGCTGATTTTGACTTACCTAAATTCAATAGGGCAGCGACATCGACATTATTTAAATGAAACTCATGCTTCAAACGCTTTGCAGCCAACGCCATGTCAACCGGTGATAAATCTGAACGCTTTACATTTTCAACCAAACCGACAATCATCATATCCCGATCTGAACACGCTTTAACCACCACAGGCACAGCGTCCATTGAAACCATTTCAGCAGCACGCCAACGCTTTTCCCCTGAAACAATCTGATATTTACCTGAATTCAAAGGGTCTGGACGCACGGTAATCGGTTGCAGCATCCCAATTTGCTCACCACTTTCTAACTTAGCCAGCAAAGATTCAGCAATTTCTTCGACTTCTTCATCAAGGATTAATCGTCTTGCTTGATACGGATTTTTACAAAGCTGACTAGGCGGCAGCTGAGTAACACCTTCTGCAACTTCAATGCTTGCGGGGAGATCATTCTCAAGCTGAGATTCAAAATCTGCCATATCTCGTAGCAGGTGTGCTGCAGCACTCATAATTTTAGCCATTAACGAACACCCCACATTGTTTCAATCAACCCAAATAATTCATCACCAATACGATTAAACGCATTAATTGCCCGTCGATATGCCTGAATATCACCTCGTGGCGTCACCTCATAGACACTCGACAAATCATTGGTAGCACGCTCTAACTCTACCGAGTGGATCATCACATTCTCTAATAGCAGCGAGCCACTCGAAGTATTTAACAATGTCTCAATCAATGACCTCATTAACACGGACTCCTCATTTTTCTTAATATCCGTTAAAAACCCCCGAATATAGGCATGCGACGGTTTTGTATACTGAGTCACTTGATGCAAAATATGGGTGAAACTGGTTAATGATGAAATAGAGGATGCATCAGGTTTTAAGGGAAACAAAAAAATATTCGCCGCCTGCACCGCGTTATACGTTAACGAACCTGCATTAGGCGCACAATCAAGCAATATGACGTCATAGTCTGATTTCACAAATTCCAACGCCATCGACAGCCGGTTAAATACTGGCCCCATCGATTTTTGCTGATTCATATCTGGGTTGTATAACGTTAAATCCAAACCTTCCAGTCTAGAATCCGCCATGATTAAATCAATATTATCCCACTGGGTCTTCACCACAGCATTTTTAATGGCGGTTGGATCTTCCGTCATGGCATTGATGATGGTTGCGTTATCATCATCCACATAATCAAAACCCGGTCTGTAACCGTAATATGTGGTTAAGGTACCCTGTGGGTCTAAATCAATCACTAAAACCCGGTGGCCTTTTAATAAAGCGGCGTAACCTGCCAAGTTAACGGTTGTAGTGGTTTTATGGTTACCGCCTTTAAATATAGACGTCGCGATGATTGCGGGGTCTGCATGATCAGGCTTAGCCTTATAATTCCCCATGATTCGACGGATGTCATTGACCCGAGATAACGAGTAAGCTCTCTGCCCATTATCAGCATAACTAGGCTTACCAAGCTTGACAGGCTCAGCCGCCACATTTAGCCCAGACGGCGTTTCATGCTTACGCAACGTTGAGGGAGATATACCTGCCATGCGAGCCGCATCATTGATGCGCCATTGGCGCATGGTTCTGAGTTCATGCGGTTGGGACAAATGATTTTGCAGGCGCTTGATGATTGAAGCGCCACGCTTGGAGATTTGAAAAAATGTATCAGACGAGCCAGTTGGTTCGACACTTTCGTGCTTTAGAGCTTCCATGCGCGATTCCTATTATTATTATTTTACGCACAACTGGCCCATAAAAACCTATGTCAAATCAGTGCGGCCAGATTAATTAATTTTTTTATTATGACTGGCATAGTAGCATTTTAGACTTCAGTGTAAAGCATTGTTTTATTTAGATAATCATAACTTTACCAGGTAATGAATCAGGTTATAGGCACTGGCAGCATCACAAAAAAAAGATTAGGCTGCCTAATTCAATAAAAAAAAGAGTGATAATTTAATGAGTGATGAACCTGTAATCGCATCAAAATCCGCTGTTGCATTAGATGTTGCTGCTGGCGAAACTTACTACTACTGCACTTGTGGCCGTAGCGCGACACAACCTTTATGTGATGGCTCGCATAGTGGCACCAGCTTTGCACCTCAAGCCTTTACCGCTGAAAAAACGGAAACGGTGTACTTATGTGGCTGCAAACACACAAAAACAGCCCCCGTATGTGATGGCAGTCATAATAAGTTATAAAACTTAAGAGCTCACCTGCATATTCTCTGAGGGTGAGTTTTGCCAACCAGCAACCCCGCCAAGACAAGCCAAACCTCCAATCCTCACCTCAACAATCTCAGTACTGGCAATCCCCCACCTGAGCAACGCTCAAACACACCCAAAAACCAAAAATACACAACCATTTCAAACACTTAAAACAGTAATGCAACACAGCAATGGCTACGTTATACTAGCCGGATTCTAATTTAGCGGTGCATGACTATGGAAAAGACCTATAACCCTCAAGATATCGAACAACGTTGGTACCAATTCTGGGAAGATGAAGGTTTATTCAACCCCGATACTCAGGGTGATCAGGTAACGAAAACAGATGAATCTTATTGCATCATGATTCCACCACCTAATGTCACCGGCAGTCTACACATGGGTCATGCTTTCCAAGACACCATTATGGATGCACTGATTCGTTTTCATAAAATGCGCGGAGACTCATCCCTCTGGCAAGCAGGTACAGACCATGCGGGCATCGCAACGCAAATGGTGGTTGAACGCCAGTTAGCCGCCACAAATGTTACTAGACATGACCTAGGCCGAGATGAATTCATCAAAAAAATCTGGGACTGGAAAGACCACTCTGGCAGCACCATTACCCGGCAATTAAGACGCATGGGCGCATCACTCGATTGGTCTCGAGAGCGCTTCACAATGGATGAAGGCCTCTCTCATGCGGTCAACGAAGTCTTTGTAACCCTTTACAACGAAGACCTAATTTATCGTGGAAAACGTCTCGTTAACTGGGATACAAAGCTTCATACCGCCGTATCTGACCTTGAAGTTATTTCTGAAGAAGAAGACGGGCATATGTGGCACATGCGCTACCCAATCACCGGTGAAGATGGCTATGTTGTGGTTGCCACCACGCGACCTGAAACGCTATTTGGTGATTCTGCAGTGGCTGTGTGTGCCGATGATGAGCGCTATCAGCACCTCATAGGCAAAACCATTACCATTCCGCTTGCAAACCGTGAAATACCCGTCATCGCAGACAAGCACGTTGACAGCACATTTGGCTCAGGCTGCGTAAAAATCACCCCAGCGCATGACTTTAATGACTACGAAGTTGGCCAACGACATGACCTACCCATACTCAATATTTTCACTGTAGATGCAGCCCTAAACGAAGCAGTACCTGAGGCTTATCAAGGCATGGACCGGTTTGATGCGCGTAAAAAGGTCGTCAAAGACCTTGAAGCTTTAAACCTACTTGAAAAAATAGAGCCTCACAAACTCATGGTACCAAGAGGTGATCGCTCAAACACCGTTATAGAGCCTTATTTAACAGACCAGTGGTACGTTAAAATTGAACCACTGGCAAAACCTGCTATTGATGCCGTTAAAAATGGTGACATCGAATTTGTACCCGCCAATTGGGACAAAACCTATTTTGAGTGGATGAACAATATCCAAGATTGGTGTATTAGCCGACAGATTTGGTGGGGCCACAGAATACCCGCATGGTACGACAACAATGGCAAAATCTACGTCGCTAAGAGTGAAGCCGAAGCGAGAGAGAAATACAACTTAGATGACACCATCGAACTCAGGCAAGATGATGATGTATTAGACACCTGGTTCTCTTCTGCCCTTTGGCCTTTTTCAACCTTAGGCTGGCCAGAAAAAACACCCGAACTGGATAAATACTACCCAACAAATGTGCTTGTAACAGGCTTTGATATCATCTTTTTCTGGGTTGCCAGAATGATTATGATGGGCTTGAAATTCATGGGGGAAGTGCCCTTTAAGAAAGTCTATATTCATGGTTTAGTTCGTGATGCTCTTGGGCAAAAAATGTCCAAATCCAAAGGCAACGTACTAGACCCAATCGACATCATTGACGGGATTGATTTAGAAACATTACTCGACAAACGCTCCAAAGGATTAATGCAGCCCAAAATGGCTGAAAAAATCAAAAAAGACACCCTTAAAGAATTCCCTGATGGTATTGCTGCATTTGGTACCGATGCCGTTCGCTTTACCTTTGCCGCATTAGCAACGACAGGTCGTGACGTTCGTTTTGATTTACACCGTGTAGAAGGCTATAGAAATTTCTGTAATAAATTATGGAATGCAACACGCTACGTATTAATGAACACCGAAGCACATAAAATTACAGGTACAGACGGTGAATTAAGCCTAGCTGAGCGCTGGATCATGTCGCGCTTACAGACGGTTGAAAAAAGCATTATTGCACACATGGATAGCTTCCGCCTTGACCTTGTGGCCCAAACGCTGTACGAATTCACATGGAATGAATATTGTGATTGGTATGTAGAGCTTTCAAAACCCATATTACAAGATGAGAACAGTACACCACAGCAGCTTCTCGGCACCAGACAAACACTTCTTAGCGTGCTAGAAACTATTTTACGCTTAGCACACCCTATCATTCCATTTATTACAGAAGACATCTGGCAGACCATTGGCCCAATGGCAGGCAAACAAGGGAACTCAATATTACTGCAACCGTTCCCTGAACCTGACGACAGCAAAATAGATGATGCCTCGACCAAAGAAACGCAATGGATACAACAGTTCATCCTAGGGGTTAGACAAATACGCGGCGAAATGGATATAAAACCCAGCAAGCCTATCCCTGTACTATTACAAAATGGCCAAACCGAAGATAAACAGTGGATGGAAAACAATTCACTCTACCTCAAAAATCTTGCCAAATTAGAATCCATCACTTGGCTTTCAGAAGGTGAAGAAGCACCAGATTCTGCAACCGCACTCATTGGCGAAATGAAAATTTTAATCCCGATGGCCGGTTTAATTGATGTTGAGGCCGAAAAAGCTCGGCTTGAAAAGTCTATGGCAAAAGTACAAAAAGATTTAGAGAAGAGCGAAAAGAAAATTTCCAACCCTAAATTCGTAGACAAAGCACCTGAGGCTGTTGTCAACCAAGAAAAAGAGCGAATTGACGGGTTTAAAACCTCAATTGCCAACTTACAAGAACAGCTAGATAAAATTTTAATGCTAAAGTAAAAATGCGACCTCAATGCTCAATAGGTTGCGCCGCCTCGGTGCAACCTAGCGTAATACTACTCACCAGGAAAATAACGATAATGTCCTGTTATCGTATAATCAAATAGCATATCCTCAAGCTGTGGCCCTAAGCCAATATTATGCACCACCATCGGTCGAAGCCCATCCTCAGACTTCCGGTCAACCACGACCCCAATATGCGTCATATTGTTAGATAAAACCCAAGAAACAACATCTCCAGCTAAATAGTCACTTGCTTTGTTAGTCACGGGTAGTGACGCCCCATGACGCTTAAAAAACACGCGCAAATTGGGCACTCGCCGGTGATCGATATTTGTATCTGTTCTAGTTAAACCCCATATTTTAGGGTACAGACTAAAATTTGCCTTCATATCCTCATGCACTTCTTTTTGCAAATCGATATTCAATGCTCGATAAGAACGAATCACCACATCAGTACAAACACCAATCGCCGCAGGCACATCTCCACCAGGGTAATCTATTTTAGTGTAAGCGCCATTGTAAATTACAAAATGAGTGGTTCTTTCAATTGCCGCTGTAGAGAGCTTCTCTGCAAAATTTGCGGCGACGCCAACAGAATTCAATAGGGAAAACAAAAAAAACACAACAACTACTTTTTTCATATCACAGCTCCAATACATCCTTAATCACTTTCCATTGATCCAATTTTTGCTCTTTAGTTAACATGGCCATAGCAGGACTTGTTGAAGGCAGTTTATGAAATATCAATTGCCGTTGATCATCAAGCTGAGGTTTAGCAACACGATTAAACACCTGCTCCGCCTTACCTCCATTAAAATAAATTGCACGAATATTGGGGTGTTTAGTCAAAAACAATGGAAAATCATTAACCAGCTCAGAATCTATTTTTATGGCTGAATCCAAACTTCCCTGGCGTTCACAGCGAGACAACACATCCCAGACAGCAACTCGATTTGCTAACAACTGCTCACACCGCTCAAGGTATGATAACGCCAAGTCAAAACCTAAAACCTCAGACAGAATAAACCAGAAGGCATTTCTCGGGTGAGCATAATATTGGTCAACATCAAGGGAGGCGACGCCAGGCATGGAACCTAAAATCAAAATTTTGGCATCCACACTAGCAATTGGGTGAAAACCATTTAATACCGTCATTTAATGCGCTGACATTACCTGGCTACGATCATTCCATGCGGCTTCTGCCTGCTCCATTGTTTGCTTTTTATTTTCGGGGCCATTCGCACCACAGCGTTGACAATTCACCCTTGCGGTTAAATCTGTAAAGGTGATGGACAACTCAATGCTCGCACAAAATGGACATGGCTTTAGGGTAGTACTCATAATCTTCGCTCCAAAGACGCTCGCTTTCTATCTTCAAAAAATTCATTAATCAGCTCTTGAGCTGTAGCTATCTGCTCGTCATCCATTTCCGCTTCGGCTGTTTCCATATTATTTTTGGAAATGTCATCACCCAGTTTTGCACCAACACCAAACCACTTATAAGCCAACACAATATCTTGTTCTACACCTTGCCCCTGTGCATACATAACACCAAGGTTAGACAAGGCACCAATGTGACCAATATTTGCCGCCATTTTATACCACTGTGCTGCGCGCTTAAAATTTTGCTCAACATCCTCGCCCTTATGCGACATTAAACCTAAATGATAAGCCGATTCAGGATCACCGAGTTTAGCAGCAGAATAATAAAGCACATTGGCTTTTTCTAAATCCTTTTCAACCCCTTCGCCCTTTCTGAACATATTGGCCAAATTATACTGGGCATTTGCATGCTTCTGTTCAGCCGCTCGTTCGTAAAATTTTGCCGCTTTAGCAAGGTCTTTTTCAACAAACTGGCCCTTTTCTAACAAGACAGCTAAGCTATATTCTGCATTTCCATCACCTTGCTCTGCCGCCAAGCCAAACAACACAACAGCCTTACTGCCATCTTCAGCAACAGATTCAGCATTTAGATATACTCGTGCCAAACGCTCTTGTGCAGGCGCATAATTTAAATCAACGGCCTTTTGAAACCATTCAATGGCCTTGGCCATATCTTGCTTCACACCCCAACCATTTTCATGCATGGTTCCTAATGCATGCTGAGAACTTGCATGCCCTTTCTTAGCAGCTTTTTTAAACCACCATGCAGCCTCAACATAATCCGTTGGCACACCCTGACCATTAAAGGTCATCATCGCGACATTTGCTTGCGCTTCAGCATTACCCAGCTTGGCAGCCTTCTCTAACCACTTCATCGCGGCCCGGTAATTATACGCAACTTCATTACCCTCTTGATATAATTCAGCCAACTGAAGCTGCGCCTTTAACATTGACTGGCTGGCTGCTCGCTCGAGCAAGCTCACGGCTTTATCCGGATCTTTCTCTAAACCATGCCCTTTTAAATAGTTCTGCGCTAAATAATACTGCGCGTCTGCATTCCCTCGGTCTGCAGCTTGTCTATACCATTTTGACTCAGTAGCGGCATCTGGAATAACGCCCTTGATCAAACGATGCCTGTCACCCAGAGCCAAACTGGCTAAGACATGACCTTTTTTCGCCGCAACCCGAAGCCATTTCACAATATTGTCTTCATATTTTTCAGCGTTAATTTTTTCTAATTCAACAGCCAAACGGTAAGCCGATTTTTCATGACCTTTTTTTGCCGCTGCTTGTAACCATTTTACCGCTGATTTTTTAGATTTTTTTATTCCAAGCTTGCCAGAAAGATAGGCTTTTGCCAGTGTATACTGCGCTTTAACATAACCTCCTTCCGCTGATTTTTTCAGCCAAAGGACACCTTGCTTTTTGTCTTTTGCAATCCCTTTACCAGGAATCAACATCACCGCAACATTATACTGCGCCTTAGCCTCACCCTCTTCTGCTAATGGCAACCAGATTTGGTAAGCTTCTTGATATTGTTTGGCTTTATACGCATTCAGACCATCTGAAAAATTTTGCGGCTCAGAGCATGATGCTAAATAGAAAACAGCCAATACCAGATAAACCAGCTTTAAGTGACGAGCCATCAATTAGCTCCCCGCTGCATCATCTGCAGCGATCCCATCGATTTCGATCGTCACATGGCTCACTCTAGGCATGACCTTTTTAAGGGCTGCTGTCAGCTCATCTACAATTTGCTCAGTCCGCTCAAGCGTTGCCTGCACCGCAGCACGGCTGCGAATATAATCCTCAACTTCTGCCGTTAATTTATCCGCCGGAACCGCATCCAACATTGGCTTGGCGTGACCATCAATTTGCGCTTTCAAACCAACCACAACGGCTTCTTCACGAAGCTCTACCTCAGCAATTAACAAGGTATTGTTCTCATCTAAAATAATGGAACGCAGATCATGCCAACGTTCAACATTAGGGTGGCCTTTAACAATATCCGTAAACACACTTTCAGCATCAACATCTCGCATGTCTGCAAGGTATTTCATGTTTACATAACCTAAATAAAAGGCAATTGCACCTAACATTAAAGCAATGAGGCCAGAGAAAGCGATATCCCAAATCGGGTTGCCAGTAATGGCCGCAAGCCCAATACCCACTGTTGCAAACACCAAACCCAGCATGGCCACACTGTCTTCAAGCACAACAGCAACTAACGTTGGATCATCCGAAGTACCAAGATAACGAAACACACTCGTTTCACCGTCCTCTCTCATTTTTCTCATGAATTCTTTTAAAGCAACTAAGAATGAATACCCTTCAAGAATGAGCGATATAAACAAGACCACCAGCACGATCGTTAATGGGCTGACTGACACCCCTAACATGGCAACATCTTTCGGCGCCGCTGTATGTTCACCCAAACTATGATAAGAGTGCCATGCATGCATCAAACCTAAACCGGCACCAATTGAAAATAGACCAATTGCACTCCATAGGTTCCAAAGGTATTTTTTCTGCATGTGACCGAAGGCGTATAAATCATCTGCCGGTTTTTCTGCGACCTGCAAACCACGCAATAAGAATGCTTGATTTAAGGTATCCATAAAACTATGCACCGTTTCATTCATCATCGACGCCGAACCACTGACCAATGCCGCCATCAATTTAATGACCGTCACTATACTGTTCGAAACAATAGCCGTCACTACCGCCGTTTTTGAACTTGCCATGCATTTTCTCCGCTAAAAATAGGTATAGCCTTGTGCTTTAAGGTCTTGAAACACAGGCCCTGAATCAGGAACAATTTCAATAAATTTGGGCATTTTAGAGGTATCAACCCGCAAAATATCTGACGCTCTTTGGCATACACGCATATCGATCACGCCCAATGCATCGAGCTTAGCAGCTAAGTCTACCATTTTCTGGTTTTGCTGATAAAAAGTCGGCTGAAAATAGCGAATTTCAGGCCCATGAAACATCAGTACAATGGGTGGATACTCACCAATCTGCTCAGGCCTGGCTGATGCAAAATCGGACACTTTTTGTAGTAATGCCTTAACTTCTTCTGATTTCTCTAAAAATATGTCCGCCATATAGAGTGCAGGGTTAGTTATGTCTTCCTCTGGCTCTAGCGCCACAACCGGTGTTAATGATACCACCATCAAACAAAACAGTATTAATGCGCGCATAACAACCATAACCCTTTTATTTCTATGACTTTTTCAAGAAAAACCAATGCCTAACCAAGCTAAAAATGGTACAAAACACAATCATATCATGCCCCTAAGCCTTGAGCTATTGGCAACCTACGCCCTATCCCAAAAGACCTTTTGTGCACCCTAACGATTGGTGGCGCTTGCCTACGCTTAAATTCTGCAACATCCATTTTCCGTAATATGGATGTGACGACAGAAGGCTCAAGTGACGCAACTTGCAACTCATCTCGCTCAATATCCACAGCTGACATTAAGTCTCGCTCAATAGCCAAGCGTACAATGGCATCCAATTGAGGGTAAGCCGGCAAACTATCTTCGTCTTTTTGACCCTCAGAAAGCTCAGCGGATGGCGCTTTATCAATAATTTTCCGAGGTATGATATCAACACCTGCACGCTCATTAATATATTCAGCTAAAGCGTACACTTCCATTTTATAAAGATCACCTAACGCATTTAACCCGCCATTCATATCGCCATACAATGTTGCGTAACCCACTGACATCTCAGTTTTATTTCCTGTAGACAAAACAAAGTTACCAAAGTGGTTGGAGTATGCCATTAATAATTTACCGCGAATTCTCGCTTGCATATTCTCCATCGTCAGACCAGAAGGCGGCTCCCCAAACGCTTGCTCAAATCGCTCAATACCAATAGCAAACTCAGACTCAATCGATACCTCCTTACATTCAACGCCAAGCGCTTCACATAACTCAAATGAATCGGCCACACTGCCTTTAGATGAAAACCTTGTTGGCATTGTTATCCCGATGACAGCATTTGCACCCAGCGCCTCAACCGCTAAAGCCAAGGTCACCGCACTATCAATGCCACCTGAAGCACCGACCAAAACAGATGAAAAACCGCATTTTTCAACATAATCCCTCACCCCCAAGACCAGCTGCTTAAAGTACAAGGCGGATGGGCGCGTTTTCAATAATGGCCGGACAGGTAGGTTGTTAATGTCATCAAGACTTAACTGAGCGACATCCTCTGCAAAACTTTCCAGCATTTGCACAACATCACCTTGCGCGTTGATTGCAAAAGAGCCACCATCAAATACAATTTCATCATTACCCCCCACTTGATTCACATAGAAAACAGGTGCATTGCAACGCCGGCTAATATTTGAAACATAAGAGACCCTTTCAGCTACTTTCTCTTCATTACTAGGTGATGCATTTATGCTAATAACTACATCTAGCTGCTCACGAGACAAGGCATCCACCGGGTCGCTTTTATAATTTGGGTCTTGCGTGTTAAACCAGCCATCTTCACAAATTAAAAAACCGACTCGACACCCTTGGTAAAGCCAGGTTCCTGGCAACATACCGGGCTCAAAGTGACGCGCTTCATCAAAAATATTATACGTTGGCAGTAATTTCTTGTGGTATACAAACTGCTCTACACCCCCTTGATACACAATCAAGGCATTATTCAAGGGTTTACCAGACCATTGATTCTGCGTAACAGCACCGATCACGACCGCAGATTTGCAAGATAATGTTGCTTTTTTTATGACCTGCAACGCTTCATTTTGTTGGATTATAAACTCAGGCCGGTCCAATAGATCCATCGGGTAGTAACCACTGACGGACAACTCAGAAAAAACGATCATGTCGGAGGTATTTCCCCACTCAGTCATTAAATCGAGTATTTTTTGGGTATTTCCAGCAAAATCACCCACTTTAAAGTTACATTGAGCCATTACAATGTTCATCACATTCTCCGTTACAGTTGCACCAACGTCGCGACAGGTAGTTTATTTATCCAGCTGGAAAACCTGCTTTAAATACCCTAAATACGCTTCATCATGACACATCAATTTTCCTGGTGAATCACTAATTTTGGCTACGGGCTGCCCATTACACACCGTCATTTTGATGACAATTTGCAACGGGGTATACCCCAAATCATTGGTTAAATTGGTACCAATCCCAAATACAGGGTTGGAGCGATCCTTAAAGTGGTTAAATATCTCAATAGATTTAGGCATATTTAACCCATCACTAAATACCATCGATTTACTTTTAGCCTCTATTCCTAACGCTTGATAATGAGATAACAGCTTTTCCCCCCACTCAATTGGATCACCAGAATCATGCCGAGCACCGGCGTAGCTCATCGCAAAACTCAAATCAAAATCACGTAAAAAAGCATCCATTCCACACACATCAGATAAAGCAATCCCTAGTTGGCCTCGATATTCTTGCTGCCAAATATCAAATGCAAATTTTTGACTATCAACCAACCTTGGTCCTAATGCTTGCCCTGCTTGTAAAAACTCATGCGCCATTGTGCCTATAACAGGAAGCTTAAACTCTTTCGCCAATAAGACATTACTGGTTCCTGTAAAGTTATCCGGCAGTGATTCAGCAAAAGTTTTAACGACCTGTTGTTGCCATTCCCTTGAAAATCGTCTTCTTGTACCAAAGTCTGTAAATTTAAAATCAGTATTCGATAACGTTTTAACTTGGTCTATTTTTTGTTGCAGCCGGGCTCGCCCTTCGTCAAAGTCAGGGTTGCTGATGGTTGCTTCAAAATAAACCTGATTCACAATCGACAATACAGGCACTTCAAATAAAATCGTATGAAACCAAGGCCCTTTAATGGTGATATCCAGCTCGCCATCCACTTCACTCACTGTCACCATATTCACATTTAATCGAAAATATCGTAAATACTCAATAAAATCAGCTTTGATAAAGGGTAAGCTAGCCAGATAATTCAGCTCATCATCGGTCAATGAGAGTTCTGCCAAAGCATTAACTTCAGACTGGATCGCTTCTTTATAGGGTCTTAAATCAACACCTTCATTACGACATTTAAATCGATATTCAACCTCCGCTGCAGGGAAGTGGTGAAGCACAACTTGCATCATGGTAAATTTATATAAATCTGTATCCAGCAATGAAGTAATCATCATGTTATTCACCTTTCAATTGTATTTGCTTAGCGGAGTCAACCATAACGGCACCCATTTTCTGCATTTCAGCAATGGACTCACTCACCGTCTTGTCACTAATACCTCGGCAACCACCTAAGTTTACGACCACTTGAAAACCCGCCTGTAACAACTGCAATACGGTAGTTTTCACACAATAGTCAGTTGCCAACCCCGCGACAACAAACCCCTTAATGTCATTTATTTTGGCAAACTCAATCACACCTGTGCTCATTTTATTACCAAGGTCATGGTAGCAGGCGCCATAGGGGTGCATATTTAGCTCAACCCCTTTCCACACAAAATAGTCATATTCGGCAGGCTCCGGCAAACCCTCTATTAACTCAAATCCTTTACTGCCAGGGACCGCATGCAATGGCCAACGAACATCAACATTCTCACCCTTTACCTCAGTAAAAATACCGTTAACCTCATCTGCAACCCAAATCGCCTCTGGACTGTGTGCATCTTTAGAGCCAATCCGCACACAGGCAAGCGATGCTTGCAGGTTAAGCTCAGCCACAATACTGCCCCCATCAGGCACAGGCAGCTCATCGGGGCACACGGGGGTAAAGGTATTTTGTGCATCAACATCAAAGGATGCCACTTGTTTACGCGCTAACTGTTCAAACATCACGTTATCCTCCCTAACGATTCACTAACTGTAGTATAACAATACTTAGTGTCCTTATACAACTAAGATGTTTTATCCCATACAATTGAGGTAGAGAAGCCCATTAATATTGACTATGCTTAGACTAGAATAAGCCATAACTTGCGAACTCTAATGACCACTGAAAATGAAGATCTAGACAACTCAGAAGAAGCTGAAAAGGAGCCATTATTCGGCAACAACACCTTAGATCAATGGGTTAGCTTCATTTCGTCCAAAGAAATGCCCATTTTCACCCACACCGCAAGCTTGTTGTCGGATATGATTCAGGACAACCATTCCACCACATCCGACTTATCACAGATTATTTTAAAAGACCCTGCGCTCACCTCTAAAGTACTGCGTATGGCCAATAGCTCGTATTACAACCCGAGAGTAAAAAAGCTCAAAACCATCACAAGAGCAATCGTGGTACTCGGCTACAATACGATTCGAGAAATTAGTCTATCCAGTTCACTGCTAGAGCCATTACTTCACGGACACCATCAAGAGGCGGTATCCCGACATGTGCGCCGATCAATTCATGCCGCGGTCATTGCGAAAGAGCTGGTTAAGTCATACCCAAACGGCAGGCCAGAAGAAACCTTCATAGCAGCCCTGCTCTCAGAGCTTGGTCACTTTGCCTTTTGGTGTTTTTCCAAGAACATTGCTGACAAATTACACGAGGCCCAAATAGAAAACCCCAAAACTGCACCTCAAAAATTAGAGGCGAAAGTCTTAGGGTTTAAATTAGACCAACTGACCCAGTCGCTGTGTAAAAAATGGAATTTAGACGGTGGATTATTAGGTTAATCATTTATCCCGACCAGTAGCGATAGCCGAGTTAGGATCATTCGCTTAAGCCACGAACTGACGCATATCATATCCATGCACCCTGAACACGAAGATGTTCAGCTGATGCACAAACGAATTTCGACACTGCTCGACAAACCATTAGAAGACATTGAGGCAATCATCGAAACGGCCACAGAAGAAGCCAGCGAAGTCACTCAAGCATTCGGCTTACCACGATTAACTATCGTTAACCAAAACAAAAAAGACATACAGTTTTTAGAGCCAAATAAAAAGCTACAAACCAGCATCTTCAAAGAAATTGCCGACATGCAAAAGAAAGGCACGGACATGAACTTGCTCTTTGAAATGGTCGCTGAGGGCATTCATCGCGGCATAGGCATGGACAGAACGATGTTCTCCACATTAATGCCAGACCATACACTCAAGTCTAGAATTATTTTATCACAAGACCCAGAGAGCAATGACAAGCAGCTCACTATCCCGCTCACAGGGCAAGCTAAAAATTACTTTCACCACGCATTAGAAAAAAAGCAGCCTATTTATTTTTCAGAAAATCCATCGCTGGATGTGGCTGTTTTTAGAACAATAGCAATCAAAGAGTTATTCGATGAATCGGCAATATTTATGATGCCAATCATCATTCAAAACAAACCGATCGGACTTTTTATCGCCGACCGGTGTTATAGCAAACGCTCGCTTTCCGAGAACGATTTTACCGCATTTAAAAATTTTGTGGATCAGGCCAATAACTACCTATCAAAACTTAAAAAACGACGGCAAAGCTGATTAACGAATAATCGCCATTACCGCTAACACAATCGCAATCACACCAAGAATACCCTGGTAAGGTGCCAATTTCGCCGCAACAGAAGGCTTAATCACAGCTTTAAGTATCCCAATCCCCATAATCAAACCCAACGCTGTCATGGTACCTGCTGTCACAACCGTCATTAGACCAACAGTACTTAAATTCAAAATACTAATAATCAACCAGTAGGTACCAATTGCGTATTCCGGTGAAGATGAACACCGATTCCGGCGGAAGGTGAACACCTTCTCAGTCCTTAAGCATCGGTTTGTATTTTTTAACCCAGGTGTTCATCTTCAGTCAATGCAAATTTAGTTTTTCTC
>JABHGC010000239.1 GCA_018672285.1 Methylococcales bacterium | reverse complement strand
TGTTCGCGGCAGTTCACAAATTAAATAGCCGGCCAAGAAAATGCTTAGGCTACAAAACACCTTATGAGGCTTTTGAAGAGCTCACTGGCATTAAACAAGAAAATTTAACCGGTCATGCACTTATGACTTGAATTCAGGAATTATTTTTCAAGCGCTTGGCTAGATAAGTAATCTTCGTACATACCATGAAAGTTGATGACTTCATTCGGTTTAATCTCAATGACGCGTGTCGCTAAGGAAGACACAAACTGGCGATCGTGAGAGACAAAGATCAAAGTCCCTTCATATTTTTCTAACGCTAGGTTAAGTGACTCAATTGACTCCATATCCATGTGGTTGGTTGGCTCATCCATGACTAAAATATTGGGTTTGTGCATCATGATTTTACCCAATAACATGCGCCCTTGCTCGCCACCTGAAATCACTTTAACTGATTTGTTAATATCGTCCTGTGAAAACAATAACCGGCCTAAATAGCTCCGAACCACTTGTTCGTCATCCCCTGGTTGCTGCCACTGGCTCATCCATTCAAACAAGTTCATGTCTTCTTCAAAGTCAGCTGAGTGATCTTGAGAATAGTAACCAATATTGATATTTTCCGACCACTTAATAATACCTGCGTCTGCTCTTAAATCTCCAAGCAAGGTTTTGAGCATGGTTGTTTTACCGGCGCCATTGGTGCCCAAGACAGCCACTTTCTCGCCGACTTCAAGCATCAAGTCAAAATCTTTAAACAGCAGATTACCATCAAACCCCTTGCTCAAACCTCGGATTTCTAAGGCGTTCCTAAAGAGTGCTTTTTCTTGTTCAAACCGTATAAACGGATTAGCACGACTGGATACTTTCACCTCTTCTAACTTGATTTTATCAATTTGTCTTGCTCTAGAGGTTGCTTGGCGCGCTTTTGATGCATTAGCTGAAAACCTAGCCACAAACTCTTTTAGATCTGTAATTTGGGTCTTTTTCTTCTCGTTGTCAGCCATAAGGCGAGCACGTGCCTGTGTTGCAGCCAACATATACTCATCATAATTGCCAGGATAGGTGCGTAACTCACCAAAATCCAAATCAGCCATGTGGGTGCAAACACTGTTTAAGAAGTGGCGGTCATGACTGATGATAATCATGGTGCTATTACGCGCATTCAAAATCTCTTCTAACCAACCGATAGTGGTGATATCTAGGTTGTTGGTTGGCTCATCGAGTAGCAATACATCTGGGGCACCAAACAAGGCTTGTGCCAGTAACACACGAAGCTTCCAACCGGGAGCGATGTCACTCATCATACCAAAGTGCTGCTCAACAGGGATGTCTAACCCCATCAACAATTCACCCGCTTTTGCTTCTGCACTGTAACCGTCTAATTCTGCAAACTCTGTTTCTAAATCGGCGACCTTCATGCCATCTTCTTCACTCATCTCTGGTAAGCTATAAATTCGGTCGCGTTCTTGTTTTATTTCCCACAATGCGGCATGACCCATTAACACGGTGTCTACAACAGTAAAGGCATCAAAAGCATATTGGTTCTGACTTAGTTTCCCTAAACGATCGTTAGGGTCTAGCATGACATTCCCCGCACTTGGCTCTAACTCGCCCGTGAGAATCTTCATAAATGTGGATTTACCACAACCATTGGCGCCAATTAAACCATAGCGATTGCCTTCGCCAAATTTAACAGAAATGTTTTCAAACAATGGCTTAGCGCCGAATTGCATGGTGATATTTGCGGTAGAAATCAAAGCGGTGTCTCTCGGTTATCAGGTAAATAAGCCCGCTATCCTACCATAGCTACTACAAAAAACGAGTTCCTACTGTGGCAAACAAAAATGATTTTATATAATCAAGTTGCGTGAAGTTATTTTCAAACCATTCTCGGTCTATCGGGATCACGCCTTCTAGGGTTAAAACCTCATCTAATTCAGCGGTAGACTCTGCGGTTAATGCCTCACTGTGGATAGACGTAACATACTCATTTTCCCAGTAATAAGACCGGCCATCAAAATTCCAAGAACCGGGTGCAAAAACACAACCATCAACGGTCATTGTCTTAGCATGCATTGTTCTCGGTTCGCCTTCAGCTATTGGCATATCCCACAAATAAATTTCAGCGCCAGCCTTGATTAAATCAGGCCAATAAAAAGCCGAGGTATAAAATAACGGTGCGCCTAAATCATTACTTTTACGAGAGTTCGTTAATATGCGGATTTTAACACCTGAATCCAAAGCTTCATGTAGCCCCTTCAATAGGTCAGGTTGCGGTATGAAATAGGGTGTCTGTATATCGATACTGGTTTTAGCAGCTTTCAGCAACTCTAAATAGTAGGTATTGATATCCAAGTCACCAGCACCATCATGAGCATCTGGCTCGTTATGCAATAATCGAACGGGTACTGCAGTAATATCAGCGTCTGTTGTTAACTCTGGATAATACCGGCAATGGCTTTTATCCTCACAACTCAATACAACCGTTTCGTCTAAAGACATTCGATTGAATGTTTTAATAAAATCATCCACCAAATCGGTAATAACAGGACCACGAACTAACACATCTAAATCTTTCCATCTATTTAAAAACGCACCTGATGCGGTTTCACCTACGTTCACAAAATAATTATCACCTACATTTCTACCACCGGTAATGGCTTCTAAGCCATATTTTTTGCTGTCCGTAATCAGTAGTTTTTTGTGTGAGCTGGTAATTAATGCTGAAAAATCATTTTCAATATTTTGTGGGATATAAGGGTAAGCATTGACCCCCATGTTTCTCATTGCTGCCGTAATTTCAATAGACTGAAATATTTGCCCAAGTAAGCTGTATAACACATTCACTTCGACCCCCTCCACGGCTTTAGCAACCAACTGAGCCGCTGAATCTAACCCTGTTTTATTATCTTCAATAAAAAAGGTATATAGGTGTATATGATCTGTCGCAGCCTCAGTTAACGCTGTTCGCAATGCGTAATCTTCTATTGCATCAGGTAGTCGAATGGCTTGGTTATCTGGTCGCAACTGTGTTTCTGTGAGTTGGTCTAGGGTTGTTTGTAGATCACCAAAATAAAGATGTTCACATTGGTTTGACTCAGCGGATGAGGTACTCATAAAACTCAAATTTAGAGCCAAAACAATCAGTAAAGGAATAATTTTCACAGTCATCTTCTCTTATTAATACGTTGTATTGTTTTTTTGACGATTTACAAAAGTGACTAACAACTTTCGCAAGGCTATTTTCTTTTCAGAAGAAGACATCGAATCATCTTCCTTAATTGATTGAGTATAACTTTGTAAAGTTAAAAATATTTCTTGTTGTTTTTGTACTTCAAGGTGGTCAGCTGACGACATTTCAGGAATGTCCGCACCTTTACCCCACAACTGTTCAGCTAAGCCCACCACATAGCGAGATTTTGCATGCTCAGATAATGTGGGGTCTGCTTGCCAAATGATTCTGGCACGCTTAAATTTTTGCTGTTTTTGCAACTCACTCCAGTCAGGGCGGTAAAGATCTGCTGCAGTGGTTAATTTGTGCCCATTTTCACTATAAACAGAGGATGCGACAGCTGTTGTAGCGGCCTTTTCTATAGGGCTGGAGGAAAACTCAGGTTGAAAAGCTTCTTGAGTGACAACGCTAACAGGTGTTTCAGTTTCAAGAGAGAGTACGGCAATGTAGACAGCACAACCCACCACCCCCAGAATAACGGTCTTTTTTATCATCACCAACGCCCATTTAATCCATAACCCCCAAAACGTTATGAATTTTAACAGACGACACTGACCAGACCATCTATGAGGCGACAAAAGGTAGAATCATTCAGATAAAAAATAAAAAAGGGAAGGAATACTTTCGTCTAACGACTTTAAAATCATTACCTTATTAGTTTAAAGCACGTGTCACCAGTACACAGGGGTTTCTCTAGGGAAACCCAATAAAACATAGCCCAATATGTCTGTTTCTCATGAGAATGACAGTAAAACAGCCGTGCAGCCACTGACTGACACATTCAATTAACGGCTGCTTTTGAGCTGAAACGCTTGCCCCTGAAAATATTCTAACTCATCTTGAACGGCTTCAGGAATGTGTGTTCCACCAGACCCTGTATAGCCAAATTTAATAGAGCTGCGAAACTCTCTAAAACACTGTACTGCCCAATCTGTACCCGAAAATCTTGTCATGCATTCTTTCAAGTAAAGATCAGCCATGTATGATTGCCCCTCTTCATCCAGCGCCCTTTCACAATATGACAGCCACAAAATAATTTTTGGAATAGCATCAACATGGGCATTTTCGTTTAATATCGCTTCCAATCGATTCCTCAATTGAAGCACCTCCACACGTTTTGACTCATCCGTAAAAAAGGCACCAATTGAGGCATTATTTTCCCCAAACAAAGCGGTAACCACTTTTTCGAGCTGCTCTATTGAGGCTGAATCAAGTGTCGTTTTTTCCCACCGCTCAAACGAGGATACCCATAGGTTGATCTTTTGTTTCGTCATATTATTTAAGTGTGGATAGACAAGTAACCCTTGTAAAAACTGAATCGCAGCTTTAGGTGAAATATCGTAGTGTGCATAAATCATGAGTAAGCGAGATAAAGACTGCTGCACCACTGCATTAGATACCGAGCTACTTTTAACTAAAGCCTCATATTGAGCTTTTGCAACAGCATAATCCCGAGTTATAAAATGGAATTCAGCCATAGCCATTGGTGACGACAACGTCGGCTTTTTGGTAAACAATAGTTGCCGTTTTTTTTGTGAATGCTGATGACAGCTAGCACAAGTTGCAGCAACCCCTCTTAAACGCTGCTTTACTCGTGAACTCACCCCGTCCCTGACTAATTGCTCAATCGAACTCAGATTTTTTTCCATGGTGGAATAAGACACTTTATACGTCAGTGACTTTTTCTCAAAATGTGGTTTTACCTGAGCAAATAGCACTTTAAGCTGCATAACCTGTTGTAAGGTTTCAGCGGGTAACGGTTCAGATGCATCACTCATCATCACCGGAAATAAATCAGCAAGCACCTCACCTAAGGATTTCATCACCGGCCGAATAGAAGATGATTGTATTGCTGCATCTGCAGTCGCAGACTGTAGGCCAAAAATGAAAACGAGTGACAAACAAAGTACCGAATTTTTAATCAATTTAAAATCCTTCAAAAATCAGACATATATGCCTCTCAGTTAAAGCAAAAAGCACGCTAAAATCAAGACGTTTTTAACCCACTATTGATCTTTGTCAGAAACCAGCCTGCAACGAAGGGGAATCAATGCTAGGGATTTAAGTGTGTCTCACACCGAGTAACATGAAGTCTGGCGCATAGAATAATTCAGGATGCATAAAAACTAAGCTGATTAGCCATGGTGCTAGAATGTCTAGGCATTTCTAGCTGAGATACGGCATCTCTTGGTACAGCAGGGACTACAGGACGCAGTTGATGCAACCCAATTTGGGTCGCGATCAACAGAACAATAAACATTAAGCCAGATCTTGCCACCCACGTTTTTTGTCCATTGGCAGAAATACCAACATATTTTTTCATCGATAGTTTGACCAAATAAACAAGGGCAACGATCAAGGCCACCATCAAAAAGGGGATGACAATACTAAACAACATCATGGCGAACGTCGCAATTTTAGCCAGCAAAACCCCAATATTGAGAATAATGATCACTGGCAAGGCAAAAATACCCAAAAAATCAATACTGCTAAAGCTAACAAAGCTCGGTGCATCGGACACGGCATCCATCGCAGCCAATGAGAAAGAGAGCTGTACCAGACAGACAATACACAGTATCACCCAGGTTAGCACCCGTAAGTAGTGATGGTACTGGATCCGATCATCATTATCTTCACTCCAACTAAAATGCAGTGCCAAATAGGTACTCACACAGCCTAAAATGAAAGCAGGAACAAATAGGGCGTCAACATTATCAATGTGCAATAAAACATAGGTCACTGAAACCATGACGCCCACCCTTAACATAAACATTGTATTTGAGTTAAACACGTCTGAACTGTGCAAAATATATTTCCTACTGCCTGAATGGGTGAAAAACGAAGACTGTTTATAATACAAGTTAAGCAAAAATTTTAATACTCATTGGCTCAAAAGCGCATTTTCTGTACCCTGTTCCCATTAGATTAACCCTTGGTACTTAGTTATGATACGACTCGTCATTGGCTTTTTGGCCTTAATTCTCATTTTTTTCCTAGCCATTGCCTTTAGAAAAACCATTAGCAAGCTTATGGCTTATGTTGGCTTGTTTATACCATTGGTCAGTGCACTCCTGATCGCAGGGACTCTAACTGACATTATTGGAGGAACCGCAACAGATGGAACCTGGTTTGTCTTTGTTGCCGCCATAGGCGGTTTAATCACTGGGCTTAAAATGCTCTGGGATGACCGAAGAAACCTCAAACATACTACCGTAAAGACTCAAGAACTGGACCTACTCAGCATTGTTCAACAACATAAAGGCCGTGTCACTCCAATAGATATTGCCATGAGCAGTGACTTAACGGTTGAAGAAGCAGAAACGGCACTCAATGAATATTGTGCAAAAGACATTGCAGAGAAAGAAGTCACGCCAACCGGTAAAGTCCTCTTTGTCTTTTCCGGTTTCATCAATGAAACCGAAAAACAGCAATCCAAAAACCCAATGGATTTATGACGTCAACTTGTCCACTTTACCTTGTAACAACGAAATATGTGTTTGCAACTGGTACAGCTCTTCCATAAAACTCAGTGGCACTTTGACCTTTTTCAGATCTTGCTCCAGGGTGTGTAAGTGGCCATCAATATCCCTGAGCGTCTCCTGATCAACACCATCCACGATACGCAAATCCTGCTCCCTGACACGCTCGTACCAACGATATATTTTTGCCCTCATTCGCCAGCGGTAAATAGGTGGCGTCAATTTAAACAGGGGTAGTAAGAGCGTTAACAATGGCACAATCATGACCTTCAAACGATCAATAGAAGTTGCCATTTGAAAGGACATTATGCCATGCAAAAAAGAGGGCCCTTTGCGAAAATATTTCTCCGCATCTTTATTTCCTGGCAAACCATTAAATTTTGCCGCGGGGAAAGTCCCAGCCGGATCCAACAAGCTACCTTTTTTATGTACCTCTCTGCCTATATCTAAAAGCAGTGGGATTAACGCAGGGTGTAAATCCGTACGAGAGACCAACATCGTATTCATGGCCAATACATGGACAGCATACTCAGGAGAGTTTTTCTGCAAAGACAACAGCCCTTCAGGCATCGCTACTGCAGATAAAAAATCATAGCGACGCTCATAACTGGCATAACGCTTAAAGTCTAAAAAGCCGATGGCAGGATCATTGAGTAATGCTTGCACATACTCGCCTTTAAGAGCGGCTACATACATCACGGCCCTCACTTCACCCGCTTGCAGCGCACCCGCTGCGGCCATTCCAGATAAATCACTAAAGGTTGTATTATCTGCAACAACCCCATTATCAGCGAGTAACTTTAAAGCAACAGGTCTGGTGCCACCACCCTCAGAGCCAATCGCAACCACTTGTCCTTTTAAGCCAGCAAGGGACTGCAACCCTTCTCTCTTATCAAAAAACACCCACAAAGGTTCATGATTAACACTCATTAAAGCCTGTACATTCTGTATTTCACTCGGTGCAATGCCACTTTGTAAAAATGCCAGCGACACACCGCTGTCGTCATTTTGCAGTAACTCTAAATTTTCAGCAGAACCCGCGGTTGTTTGCACCGTGACTTTAATGCCTGATTTTTCTTCAATCAATTTGGCATATTGCTTGGCATACCAATGATACGCCCCGGTTTCACTACCACTGGCCAAAGTAATCTGAGTTGGAATGGGTTCCCCAACAAAAGTACGATACGTCATGACCATCGCAACGGTTGTAATCACGATCACCAGTAGCCACACCAACCAAATATCTCGTGATTTTGTTTGTACTCTTTCTGTCATTTTAAACTCCCAAGTAACTCAAGTGATGACAGTTTACTCTAAAATGTCTGACTGAACAGAGTCGCAATACAATTTAACAGATGACCTAATTAACATAACGTAATATAATGCCTGTCAATTATAAATATTATTTTACCAGGCCATAACAACATGGATGTTTCAACCCGACAAGCAAAGCCAACGTTACTGTTGCTGCTAACACTTTGCTTACCCATCTTCGGCGCTCAACACGCTCTGGCACTCGGTAGCCAAGCCAAGCAAGAACCCCTTTCAGTTAGCACTTTAAATCATTCACTAGAAGCGAGCCTATCCACACAAATACCCCACAATACGCCAACAACACCAGAAGCATTAGCGTGGCTGAAAGAAGCCAAACAAGGTGACGCAGAAGCACAATACAACTTAGCCTTACTCTATTTAAATGGGATCGACGTCCAACAAAGTCATCGCTCAGCTTATTTCTGGTTTTTGCAAGCCGCCAAGTCCCAACAAGCAGATGCACAATACAACCTTGGTGTGATGCTAGAGAACGGCTTAGGCACCAGCAAAAATGTCACCTCTGCCGTTTTTTGGTACAAAAAAGCGGCCAAACAAAAAGACTTGGATGCCGCTAATAATTTAGGTGTCATGTACGAAACCGGCAGTGGTGTCAGTCAAGATTTCGCTAAAGCCGCACACTGGTATCGCCAAGCGGCATTATTAGGCAATGCATTGGCACAAAATAATTTAGCGGTTTTATACGAAAGTGGCAAAGGGGTAGACCGCTCACACAATAAAGCCTTTTTATGGTTCTTGAAGTCTGCTGAGCAACGTAATAGCGATGCTCAATTAAGCTTGGGCGCGATGTATGAATATGGCCTTGGCACCCCAGTAGACAATGCTCGCGCCGCTTTTTGGTATGAACAGTCTGCCCGCCAAAAAAACGTTTCAGCACAGTATAATTTAGCATTGATGTATGAAAACGGTCGGGGTGTTAAGCAGGATTATTCAAAAGCGTTACAGTGGTTCAGTAAAGCGGCGGCAAAAAAGGATGCCGATGCTCAAAATAGTCTTGGTTTTTTTTACCAATACGGCCATGGCGTGAGCCAAAATTACCAAACGTCTTACCACTGGTACCTCAAAGCCGCACAACAAGGCCATGCTGAAGCCCAATTTGCCATCGGCCTACACCATAGAGAAGGCTTAGGCAGAAAATCCAACAACGAAGTTGCAGCTAAATGGTATTTACGCTCAGCAAAACAAGGCTATGACTTTGCTCAAAACAATTTAGCCATTCTCTTTCATAAGGGTGAAGGGATAAAGCAGAGTTTCAAGCAAGCGCATCATTGGTATCTCAAAGCCGCTAAGCAAGATAATGCCACCGCCCAATATAATTTAGGCACGCTTTACGAGAAAGGGCTAGGCGTCACCCTTAACACCCAACAAGCTTTTCATTGGTATGAGAAGGCAGCTAAATCAGGATATCGGGACGCCCAATTTAATCTTGGCATTCTTTACGAGCAAGGCATTGGCACCAAACAAGATTATACATCGGCCATCAACTGGTACTTAAAAGCCGCCAAACAGGGTGACAGCTTTGCCCAAAACAACCTCGGTGCACTCTACCAAAATGGCCAAGGCACCCATAAAAATGCAAAAAAAGCCGCGTTTTGGTACGCTAAAGCCGCTACAAGCGGCAATGCTGTTTCACAAAACAACCTCGCCAGCTTGTACTGGAAAGGCGATGGTGTCACTCAAGACACCACAACCGCTGCAGATTTGTTTTTCCAATCCGCTAAACAAAACAATGCAGACGCACAATTTAATATTCCCTATTTTTTTGAGCAAGGTATTGCGGTTCAACAAGATACAGAACAAGCCATCATTTGGTACCGTAAGGCTTCCGAGCAAGGTATTGCTCAGGCTCGAAGCAAACTGTATGATCTGACCAAAGTTAAGAAACACTCTCGCTAACATTTAGGGCATGCATGATTAAAGTCAACAACTTGGTGTTTGAATACCCAGGTAAACGCGTGTTACACAACCTTTCTTTCAGTATTTCAGCACAACGAATTTGCGCCTTGGTTGGCCCTAACGGTGCAGGCAAAACAACCCTGCTTCGCTGTATTGCCGCCCTAGACCGTCCTTTTTCTGGCCGCATAGATGTTGCAGGCATAGATGTTCACCAGTCCCCCCGCCTAAGCCATAAAAACATTGGTTATTTGGCAGATTTTTTTGGTTTATACGAGCGCTTAACTGTTGTACAAAGCTTGAAGTACATGACCAATGCCTATGGCATTGCCCCCTCACAACAAAAGGAAGCCATTAACTGGGTCATAGAACGACTAGGGCTAACAGAGCACAAACATAAAAAGGCAGAGCAACTCTCTCGTGGCCTTCGCCAACGCCTTGGCATTGCCAAAGCAATGATTCATAAGCCTGAACTACTCATATTGGATGAACCTGCTTCAGGCTTAGATCCCGAAGCTCGGCACGACCTTTCCGAGCTAATGGTCGAACTCAAAAATGCCGGTATGACCTTACTCGTATCCTCCCATATTTTGGCAGAACTTGAAGAATACAGCGATGAAATGCTGATTATTCGAGATGGTAAAATTGTCGACCACCAACAGCAAATCCAGTCATCAGATAAAGACGATGTGATGGTGCAAATCACCACACTGACACGCAGCAACGATATTTATCAATACCTCTCACGACAGCAAAAATGCACCCAAATTGAAGTTAATGACCAAACCATCCATTTTTGCACCCCTGCAGACGACCACTATTTACATGAGCTCATGGTCACACTACTCAACATGAAATTCCCGATTGTAGAGTTTTTTAAAGTCCAGCACACGATGCAGCATAACTACCTGCAGTCAGTAAAACGGGGTGATAAATGAACCCAGAACTCAAACGTAACGTATGGCTAGATTCAACGCCCTTTAGGCAGGTTATCATTCCTGCTGCCGTGTCCTTATTTTTATACCTAGCCTTTGCCTTAAGTGAAAAATCACTCGGCGCCTCCTCAATGGCCATCATTTCTGTCCTCACCTTTATGGTGATTATGATTTTCTGGGGTGCAAGATCCGTGAGTGACTCCATGATGGATGAGATTAACCAGCACACATGGGATTTTCAACGGATGTCTGCCATGGGCGCATGGTCTATGACCTGGGGGAAATTAGTCGGAAGCAGCTTATACCCGTGGTTTCCTGCATCCATCGCACTGTGTGTCTACATCGTGTCTGCATGGCAGCTCGTACCGGCAGTATTTTTAGTCAAAACAAGTATCATTTTATTTGCCATTGCCATTTTCAGCTTAGGTTTTTCACTGCTCAACACCCTCTTTATTTTACGCAAGACCAACAAGTCTTCTAGTCGACAAACCAACAGCATTAATTTAGTACTCGGCATTTATTTACTTGCGGTGATGTACCCTCTATTAAACAACTTCACCAGCCGTAACCAAGAATGGTATGGCGAAATGTACTCTTTTATCGATTTCGCCCTTTATACTAGCTTGGTCTTCACCGCCTGGGTGATTATTGCGGTGTACCGGCTGATGCGCCAAGAATTGCAATATCAAAATAGCCCTTTAGTCTGGCTCATTTTTATTGGCTTCCAACTCGTTTACTGGAGTGGTTTTAATTTCGTCTATAACGCGAACCCAACCTTAGCAATACTATTTATGAGCCTCATTCTCACATGGTTTGGCTTATATTTTAGCGACAATCACTTAACCACCCTCCGACGATTCACACTATCAGTCAGCAACAAACAATGGCTCTCAGCATGGCGTTACACCCCATTATGGTGTGTCAGTTATGTCATTTTTTTCGCCAGTGCCGTCACCTTCATTACATACAATACACAAACAAATGCCGTTGTATTTGCCATGAGTTGTCTCTTTTTTATGCTAAGAGACATCAGCATTGTTTTATTTTTTAACATCAATAAACGACACGGAAAAACAGACAGTTCAGCACTCATTATTACCCTCATTCTCTATTTATTATTGCCACCCATTCTGCAACTAATGAACGCTGAGTCATTACTCTTTATGTTCATACCTGGAGAAATCATTGATGCCCCTTCTCAAAACTGGGCACATATTCTCCCTGCTTTACTTCAAGCACTCATCATGTGGATCCTAGTCATCCGCAGTTATCGCAAACAGTGGCAAATCGCTCACTAACTAACGCCCGGGAAACACACACATGGAAGAATTTATCGTTGGCCAACGATGGATAAACAGTGCTGAATTAGCACTGGGATTAGGTACTATTATTGCTGCAGAACATCGAACCATCACTGTTGAGTTTCCCGCCACAGGAGACACCCGAACCTTTGCCAAGCAGACATCACCACTGAATAGAGTCTCTTTTTCAGAGGGCGACCAAATTGAAATACAGGATGGTCAAACCTTTATTGTTATTGACAGTTCAGAAAAACAAGGGCTAATCACATACCATTGTGAGGATGAGTTAGGCGCACCAGCTGACATTCATGAGCTGTTATTAAGCCACCATGTGCAATTAAGCCGCCCATCAGAACGGCTCCTTAACCAACAAATTGACCGTAATGCTTGGTTTAAACTCCGCGTCCAAGCACGTCACTATCATAATCAGCTTGTCCACTCAGATTTACATGGCCTAACAGGCTGCAGAACTAGCCTTATCCCTCACCAACTCTATATTGCACATGAAGTAGCTCATCGGCACGCGCCACGGGTATTACTCGCTGACGAGGTTGGGCTTGGTAAAACAATTGAAGCTGGCCTCATTTTACACCACCAATTACTCACAGAACGCGCCAAGCGTATTCTGATTATTGTCCCCGAGTCCCTGGTTCACCAATGGCTGGTTGAAATGCTCAGGCGGTTTAACCTGATGTTTAGCATTTTTGATGCTGCTCGCTGCGAGCCTACCGATGAAAATAGCCAGGAAAACCCATTCCACAGTGCTCAGCTTGCGCTATGTAGCTTAGATTTTCTCAATCAACACCCAAATCACTACCAGCAAGCACTACAAGGTGATTGGGATTTATTGGTCGTTGATGAAGCTCACCACCTGCTCTGGAGTGAAAACTATGTCAGCCCTGAATATGAAATGATAGAGCAGCTATCCTTGAGCACCCGAGGTGTATTATTACTCACAGCAACCCCTGAGCAAATCGGAAAAGAAAGCCACTTTGCCAGATTAAGGCTACTAGACCCAGACCGGTTTTCTGACCTGAATGCCTTTTTAGAGGAAGAACGTCACTACCAACCCATTGCGGCAGCGGTTGAAGCCCTAATGACGGACCAGCCTTTACCTGAAGCAGTTCAAGCACTGGTCAATGATAGTCAAGATATTGAACTTACTGATGACCGAGAACACATCACCAGCCAACTACTCGACCGACATGGCACAGGTAGAATATTATTTAGAAATACCCGAGCGACTGTCCAAGGGTTCCCTGAGCGTAAAGTCATCCCCTACCCACTCACGTGCCCTGACGCTTATTGCGGCTACCAAGAAGATGCACATGTTTCAGGCCAAGCATTACTCTCCCCTGACTGGCGTTACCGCGATACCCACCCAAAAGATGACTGGACTCTGGTTGACCCAAGGGTTGACTGGTTAAAGACACATTTGCAACAACTCAAAGCCCATAAAGTTCTAGTGATCGCAGCCCACATGGAAACAGCCCTAGATTTAGCCGAAGCATTACGCGCTAGGGGCGACATTCACTCCGCCGTGTTTCACGAGGGCATGAGCTTAATAGAACGAGACAGGGCTGCCGCCTATTTTTCAGATGAATTTGGCACCCAAGTATTGGTTTGTTCTGAAATTGGTTCAGAAGGCCGAAACTTTCAATTTGCACACCAGATGGTGCTATTTGATTTACCGCTCAACCCTGACTTACTCGAACAACGCATTGGTCGCCTAGACCGAATAGGCCAAACTGAAACCATTCAGATTCATGTCCCATACCTTGAGCAATCCCCTCAAGCATTATTTTTTCATTGGTGCCACGAAGGGATTGATGCATTTGAGCAAACCTGCCCCGCAGGTCACACACTCTTCGAAGAATTTGAATCCGAACTCATGGATGCGTTGAAATATAACGAGGAAAACTTAGGTGACTTGCTCATCCGCACCAAAGAAAGACAAAAGCAACTTCACAACGAGTTACACAACGGTAGAGACAAACTGCTCGAATACAACTCCTGCAGACAACCTCAAGCCGATGAACTGCATACAAGAGCAGACAACGACAACCAGGAAACAGATATTGCAGAATTTATGGAGATTGTCTTCGATGCCTTTGGCATTCATAGCGAGCCCCATAGCCAACACTGTCTTATCATCAAGCCTAGCGACCACATGCAAGCCCCCATTCCTGGGCTTTCTGAAGAAGGGATGACCGTTACTTATCAACGTGCCACCGCACTTGCCTTTGAAGACGTCCATTTTATCACCTGGGAACACCCATTAATCACAAATATTCTTGATAATATTCTTAGCCAAGAAATGGGCAACGTGACCGTAACCGCCATTGAATATGATCAAGTTGCCGCAGGCACACTGCTTTTAGAAACCCACTATGTTTTGGAAACTGCCGCTAACCAATCACTGCAAGTCAGCCGCTATTTACCCGCCACCACCATCAAGCTCATGGTGGATGAGAATGGCAAACAACACCCAGACTTAACCCACGATTTCATCAACGAAAATCGGATTTCAGTCAACCTAAATACTGCCAAACAAATTATCCAAGCCAAAACAGATGACATTAAAACAACGTTAGCTCTTTGCAGCCAACTTGCAGGCGAGCATGCACCTGCACTGATAAAACAAGCCCAGAAAACCTCACAAACCTACCTCAATGAAGAACTAGATCGCCTACGCGCACTGCAACAAGTTAATCCCAATGTCCGCCCAGAAGAACTGACGTTTTTTGAGCGACAACTAGAGCAGGTCAGTCAGCATTTAGCATCGACTAGGCCACGATTAGATGCCGTAAGAGTAATTGTCGCCACGTGATTTCTGCAGACTAACATCGCAGCATTACTACCCGTCAATAAAGCTTCCAGGCCTTACCGTACAAAAAGTGGCTGGCATATTATCTCCAGTCGCTCACAGGCTGATCAAGCTTTAAAGCTTGATGGTCGTATTGCCTTAACCATCCGCACTCTTTAAGTTATTATTAACAGCACTGAAATACAGCCCAACAAAGCTTGCTTCAAAGGCAGCATTTTGCTGTGCAGCCTCATTTTCATCATTTACGCTTAAGCTGAACAGAAAATAGACAATACTCGTCTCACTACAGATAACGCAAAAGCCACTGCCACAGCTAAAACCGAGCCATATACCGCAACAACCAAGCCATATGACACATCCAGCACAGAGATGGTGGGGGTAAGAACCTCATACCATAGATAAAGAAGCGCCCAGAACACCTGATATTGTCACTCAACAGATGAGCCAGCAGCTTGGTAAACCAGGCCTTAGAACATCAAAATGAGTCAACGCCAATAAGCAAACCCACACTTGGAGCATTAAACACCCCTGATTCATATCAAAAACATCAAGCAAAAGAACAAGCGCGCCTTAATACAGCCTATTTTCCCAACCAACAACGAATCAACCAAAAGAGTGGTGAAAGTGCTCAAGCTCAAAAAGGTGGGACTAGAGCACCACACGAAACCCAACAAACCAAAGAGGCTATGAAAATGCTTGAACAATGAGAAGCACTGCTAGCAACAGAAAACACACCAGAGCCTACCCCCTCATCACAACCATAACTGCCACTATTGACACAAAAAACACAGACCTCGTGCCATATTTGTCACATATGGTGTTTTAATAACAACCTGAATTTTATACAATAGTACCTAAAACCTTGATAATGTATCACTTTAATCAATATTTTCTTTTTGGCACGATCCCTGCTTTTATTAACGCATTAAAATTTATTATAGGATCACACCATGGAATCTCTCAGTTTATACATTATTACAGGCTTAGCTATTTTGTTAATGATAACCATTGGCGGTATATTTTTAGCCATATCTAAAAATATAAAAAAAAACCACCTTCCAAAACAACCCCTTAACTTACAACATCCACCCCCCATGCAAAAAAAATGTTAAAAAAAACACAAAGTAAGCAAAATTATTAATTTTTACCTTAATTCAATGCAGGTTAAGTATTTTCCAATAGTGGAATGAGTCTGAAGGATGCCTATATCAGCAGCAAATAAGCGTTACCTTAATAAGTGTGTGTGTTTGCGCAAATATTGGTCAATATGATTAACCGGTATCACGTTCATCAATTGTTTTAAATA